>NZ_JACUTY010000038.1 GCF_014859555.1 Thiomicrospira sp.
CCTTCAGGTTCACGCCTTGATCTGAAAAACTTGGCGTTGCCAGAATGAATCAGGGTTTAATCGAGGTGCCCAATAATCAAGCGAAAGGAGGCAAGTTGAATTCGGACATCCAGTTTCAACGGTTTTTGAAAGATTGGTTTGATACACCAATGGGACAAGCCTTATTTGAACAAGAGCGCGCGCTGGTCGAAAAAGAAATGCCGCGTTTGTTTGGTTATTATTTGGTACAAGTCGGGCAGGCTTCTCGACAGAGTTTATTGCAGACCAGTCGCATAAAAACCAAGGTGGTGTTGGATAACCAGATAAATCCCGCAATTAGTGATCTTCAGGTGCTCGCCGATCTCGACTTCCTACCTTTTAAAGAAGACAGTTTGGATGTGGTGTTTATGCCGCATAGCTTGGAATCGGTCGCCGATCCATACCATTTGGTTCGCCAAGTAGATCGAATGTTAATGGCTGAAGGCGTGCTGATGATTTCAGGTTTTAACCCTTATGGTTGCAGTTTAGTACGCAGTTATTTGAGCGGCGCACGCAAAGAGCTTAAACAAGCCAACTTAATCAAAATGCACCGCATTATTGATTGGTTGAATTTGTTAGGTTATGACATTCAGGTGGCTCAGCACGGCCCAATTTCGTGTTTTAAACAGCGCAGCGAACGCTTAGACTCTTGGTTTTGGTTGAATGTCGAACGTTTCGAAGGTTGGTTAGAGCGTATCGGCATTCATTTCGGCAACGTTTATATTATCGTCGCCAAAAAACGTGTAGTCACACCCACGCCAGTTGGGCTGGATTGGAAGTTGGCAAACTGGTTACCGGTGCGCAAACCCCAAGCGGTGACCTCATGCGATAGCCACAATAGCAAACAAACACATAACAAATAGTTAGAGGATCGGTTTTGCAATTAGTTGAAATTTTTACCGACGGCGGTTGCCGCGGAAACCCAGGCCCTGGCGGTTGGGGTGTTTTGCTAAGATTTAAAGAACAACAAAAACACCTGAAAGGCTCAGAGCCAGAAACCACCAACAACCGGATGGAGTTAATGGCCGCGATCCAGGCATTTGAATCGCTCAAACGACCTTGTGAAGTGGTGATTACGACCGATTCTCAGTACGTAAAAAATGGCGTAACCCAATGGATGGCTAACTGGAAAAAACGCGGTTGGAAAACTGCCAATAATAAGCCAGTTAAAAACCAAGATTTATGGCAGCGACTAGAACTGGCCATGCAAGGCCATAAAGTTGACTGGCGTTGGGTCAAAGGTCACAGTGGACATATTGAAAACGAAACCGTCGATGGCTTGGCGAATCAAGCAATTGATGATTTATTAGGAGTGACGAATGAAGCTTAATCAATTTAAAACCTGGGCCGCGCTCGGCATGGGTTGTCTGCTATCGTCCAGTGTATGGGCGTTAGAAGTAAATGGCCCATTAGTGCAGGGCGCTTGGGTGCCATTAAAAGTAGAGCCTAACAGCACAATCGAATTCGAAAACCGTCGCCTTACGGCTGACCCTCAAGGCTTGGCTTTAATTGCGTTTTCACGTGATGCGAAACCCAAGCTAAATCTGACGGTCACGCTACCTAACGGTACAAAGCAGCAGCATGAGTTAAGTGTGGTGCAACGTGATTATCTTATTCAGCGTATTGACGGTTTGCCTTCGAGGCACGTCACGCCGGATGAAGCGACCTTGAAAAAAATCCGCGCCGATGGCGAAAAGGCGGCGCAAGCACGCAAACTGGATTTGCGGATGCCGTATTTTCAAAATGGCTTTGATTGGCCAGCCGAAGGTTGGATCACCGGCGTATATGGTAGTCAACGAATTTTAAATGGTCACGCGCGTGCGCCACACATGGGACTCGATATCGCCAGTAAAACCGGCACACCAATTTACGCGCCAGCCTCCGGCCAAATCACGCTAGCGGAGTCGATGGAGCTCAGTGGCAATACTGTTTTTATTGACCACGGTTATGGTCTGCGTTCGAGTTTTATGCATTTAGAAGATATGTTGGTCAAAGAGGGTGAAGTGGTCGAACGGGGTCAGTTGGTGGCCACTATGGGCGCCACGGGTCGGGCCACTGGCCCGCATTTACATTGGGGTATGAGTTGGTTTAATGTACGACTGGATCCGGCGTTAATTTTTGAATTACCACGTGATTTAATACGCGGTGATAAAATTGTCAGTAACCAAGTCGTATTTGATGAGACCCAAGCGAGAAATTAATAACCCGATATCCAGGCCGCTCGATCAGGGGTTAATCGAGGTCCTCCTCCGTTATCTGCTTAACATTAATCTGTGAACCACCAGGCCTGCTGCCTGGTTTATTGGGCGTTTTGTTCAATAACAGCTTGCACGCTGTCGGCATTTTCTTGCATGCCCAATTGCTCATAAGACGCTTTTAACAGTTTTAAGGCTTTTAAATTAGTCTGAGCCAGCGGGTAATCTTCAATCAATTGTTTGGTGCGGGTCGCGGCGGCCATATAGGCTTTACGTTTATAATAATATTCCGCCACTTGGAGTTGACTGCGCGCTAAACGATTGGTCAGAATAATTAACCGTTGCTGAGACGGCTGGGCATACACGCTGTCGGGGAATTTTTCAATCACTTCCTGGTAAGCACGATAAGCTTGGCGAGACGATTTGGTATCCCGATTCGCCGGATCGGTAATGTATTTGTCCAGCCAGCTTTGGTTAATTGAATCGGCCGCGACGGCTTTTAAATAATAGGCATAATCTAACCGGCTATGGCGTGGATAAAGTCGAATAAATTCTTCTAGTTCGCGAATCGCCGATTGCGGTTCATCATAACGATAATAGGAATAAGCCAGTTCTAGATAAGATTGCTCTGCGTAAACGCCGTAAGGAAAGTTGGCTTTGAGTTTTTCGTAGTATTCAATCGCCATGCTCCACTGGCTACTATCAAACTCCTTTTTAGCCTTTTCATAAAACTCTTCAACCGTCCATTCAGACTCGGGTTTCATTAGTAGAGAGGAGCAGCCAGATGTCAGGCTGATAAAAAAGCTGGTAAAGATGATCAGTGAAAGCGTTCTTAACATAGGTTCTCGGTTACAATATGAGCCAAAATAATCACGAAATAGTATCACACAATAAGGATGTTCGCTTGAGTAGTCAGACCCTGTCCGTAAAAATTCCAGCCGCACACATGGGCGCCCGTTTGGACGCCGTGTTAGCGAGTGAGTTTTCGCAATATTCGCGTAGCCGATTACAAAATTGGTTGAAGCAGGGTGCGGTTACCTTGGACGGCAAAGTCGTGACCAAACCCCGCCATATTGTTTTGGGCGGTGAGAAGGTCGAAGTTAAGGTGTTAAGCGAAGATGAAACCGATATAGAAGCTCAGCCGATTGAGCTGGATATTGTTTATGAAGACAATGCGATTCTCGTGATCAATAAACCAGCAGGCCTGGTGGTGCATCCCGGTGCGGGAAACCCAGACGGTACGGTAATGAACGCCTTGCTTTATTACGCACCGGCTTTGCGCGAAGTCCCGCGCGCCGGGATTGTGCATCGTTTGGATAAAGACACATCCGGTTTAATGGTGGTCGCCAAAACCCTACAAGCGCAAACCCATTTGGTTGATCAGCTGCAACGCCATGATGTTGAGCGTGTTTACGATGCCTTAGTGGTCGGCAATATGATTTCAGGCGGCACCATTAATAAACCTATTGGTCGCCATGTGCACGATCGTAAACGCATGGCAGTGCGCACCGCAGGCGGCAAACCAGCGGTCAGTCACTATCGTGTCGCCGAAAAGTTTCGGGCCCACACCCACGTTAAAGTTAGCCTAGAAACGGGCCGCACTCACCAGATTCGTGTCCATATGGCTTATCTGGGTTTCCCATTATTAGGTGATCCGGTTTATGGTCAGCGCTTACGTATTCCAAAACAAATGATGCCGGAGTTCGTTGAGTTGTTGCGCAACTTCAAACGTCAAGCACTTCACGCAGGCGTGCTGAGTCTGATGCACCCAGAAACCGGCAAAATCTTAAAATGGAAAGCGCCCATTCCGGATGACATGGCGTTGCTGATTGATATATTGCGCGACGACCAAGTCGACTTTATCGCCAACCGCAATAACGCCTACGATGAATTTGACTATGATTACGACGTTGAAGTCGAATGGGTAACCGATGATGACATCCCCGACGATTGATTTGGCGCTGATTCAACCGAATTGGCCAAGTGTCACTTCGGTTCAAGCCTGTACCACCACACGCCAAGGCGGCGTCAGCTTGCCGCCTTATGATGCACTTAATCTCGCCTATCATGTGCAAGATAACCCACAAGCGGTGAGTCAAAACCGACAGCTTCTTGCCCAAAGACTTAAACTGACAGACATTGTTTGGCTGGATCAACAACACACTACGGATTGTTTATATGTAGATTGTGTTCCTCAACAAATACCCGTCACTGACGCGGTTTGGACCGACCAACCAGGCCTGGTGCTTGCTGTTATGACCGCCGATTGTTTGCCGATATTATTAACCAATGGCAAACGGATTTGTGCGATTCATGCCGGTTGGCGTGGTTTGTTAGATGGCATTATTGAAAATAGTCTAAAGCAATGTGTCACCAGGCCTGGTGATGGCTGGCAAGCTTGGATTGGCCCGGCGATTTCAGCCGAGTTTTTTGAAGTAGGCGATGAAGTCCGTCAAGCCTTTGTACAAAAACACCCAACATTTGATCAATTTTTTCAGCCGCACGGCGACAAATGGTTAGCAGATCTAGCCGCCATGGCCGAGCAGATATTGCGTTTGCACGGCATTCAAAACGTCACCCAATCTAACCTGTGTTCCTACGCCGATTCTGATCGTTTCTACTCCTACCGCCGAGATCAAACCACTGGACGCATGGCTAGTTTGATCTGGATAAACACCCCCTGATTACGATAAAACCCAGCCGAAAATTAAACCTGATTTTAATGTGAGGAACGCCTCTAGGCCGAGCCTAAATAAAATATTTAGGTATAACTAAATATTTTATTGACACTGATTGCCTATAAATTAAAATACAAAAATATTAAATTTTATCACTCCAAATTATTTTAGGAATCCGTCTATGCGCCTACACAAAGTTAACAAACGCCCGCTTGTTTTAGCCAGTGCCAGTCTTAGTGGTTTACTGGCGGCGCCATTTAGCTATGCCGATCAAAGCGATACCAGTCAATTAGAAAGAGTCAGCGTGGTTCATAGCGGCTCAATTATGAGCCAGACCGAAAGTGAAGTGGTGCGCCCGGTGGCCGTTATCGAAGGCGAGGAAATGGAAAAACGTCGGGCTGGTACCATTGGTGAAGCTTTGGATGGCTTGCCGGGAATCAGTAACGCCGACTTCGGGCCCGGCGTCGGTCGTCCGGTTATTCGAGGTTTGCAAGGCTCACGGGTTGCGGTGCTAGAAGATGGCTCACGCACCAGTGATGTGTCGGGCGAAGGTCAGGATCATGCGGTCGCCAGTTCAACCTTGCGGGCGGATTCGGTTGAAGTCATTCGTGGCCCGGCCATGTTGCTTTATGGCTCAGGTGCCACCGGTGGGGTGGTTAATGTAGTATCTGGGCGTTTTAGTCCGATTATTGGTGAGCGCGTAAATGGCGCCGCCCAAGCGTCGTATGGCACCAATGGTCATGATCGCCGTAGCGGAGTTGAAATTGAAGTGCCGTTTAATGAAAAAATGGCACTACGCGCCGATCTTGATATGCGACAAACCGATAACTTCTCAATAAACGGCTACCAAACCGCCGATGGCGAAGGTAAAAAAGGTGAGCTTCTTAACAGCGATGTTGAAAATCAAAACGCCTCGATAACGGGTGTTTATGCTGGCGAACGTGGCTTTGTTGGTCTCGGCTTCAGTAGCCTAAAGAATGATTATGGTATTCCAGAACCCAATTATCCGGCTGAATATGCTCGCATCGAATCTGCATCTAAACGGTTGGACTTACGTGCCGAACTTTATAATCCTTTGCCTGGCTTCAATACCGCACGCTTCAATTTGGCTTATACCAATTATTATCAAGAAGAATGGGAATATGTTGATGGTAAGAAGGATGGTATGGATGCGGTTTTTAAGCAAAAAGAACTAGATGCCCGTATTGAAATGACGCATAACCCAATAGCCGATTGGCGCGGCGTGGTGGGTTTTGACTTTAACCAGGTTAAGTTTGAAGCTGAAAATGAGGCGGACGCCTTCTTTATTCGCCCAAGTGAAAAACAAACTCTAGGTCTATTTAGCATGCAGGAAAAACCCACCCATTTCGGCCAAATCGAACTCGGCTTAAGGGTGGGTTACGACCAATACGACCCAGAAAAACAAACCGAATCGAGTGTCGCCGGGGATAGCGTCACCTTTGCGGGCGACACCATAAACTTTGAAACCGACCCCGGCACCCAAAGCTTTTTAACCACGGGTGTCGCATTGGGAGCGGTGTTTAATCTAGATGATCAACACAAACTTAGAGTCGGTATTAGCCGTTCTGAAGCCGCTCCAGGCCCAGAACAGCTTTATGCGTTTGGTCGTCACGCGGCCTCGGGCACGTTTGAAATAGGTAATCCCAATCTAACCAAAGAAACCTATTTAAATAGCGAAATAGGTTTAATGCGTCAGCAGGGCGCTTTGCGTTATGAAGCTACCGCATTTGCAAACTTGGTCGACAACTTTGTGTATTTTGCATTTGATGATGATAACGCTGAACCAAGACGCGTTGATGCGGATGGTGTTAACGATCCAACCGGCGAACTGATGGTCTATAACCAACAAGCCGATGCGCTGTTTTACGGGATCGAGGCCAGCGCCGCGATTGATTTAGATACAAGCTTACCCTTGACATTACGCACCAGTGGCGACTACCTACGTGGCGAGCTGCAAGCTGGCGGTAATCTGCCACGTATGACGCCACCGCGTATTGGCTTGGGTGCGGACACTCGCTGGCAAGATATGCAGTTCAGCGTTGATTATCGCTACCACTTTAAACAAACCCATACCGCAGAAGCGGAAACCACAACCGATGCCTATGCGACCGTGGGTTTTGACTTGGTCTATACCCCAAGCCAACTCAAACAGCTTAGAGTGTTTTTACAAGGGCGTAACCTGACAGACACCGATGGCCGCTTACATCAAAGCTTCTTTAAAGACCAAGCGCCAATAGTGGGCCGTAACTTCACCGCCGGTGTAGGTTACCAATTCTAACCGCCATGCTTAAGCACGTTATCAATAAAATCAATTAGATAGCCTGCTTGAGCTTTTTTGTCTATGAGCATTAACTCTTCCAAAAAGATCTTGTTTAAGCGAATAATTAATCAAGGTCTCATCGACGCAATCTTGCACTTGTAACCAGGCCTGGTGGTGTTAGTTGGTTGCCAACTTGTTAATAACCCTGCTTTAAAATACTGTCCATTTTCTCAACCGCTTCGGGTAGGCCTGAGATGATGACGGTGTCGTTGGCGCGTAAGCGCGTATTTTCGTCTGGATTTTCGCCACGAACGGAGCCGCGTTTGACCGCGTCAACATGCACGCCGTTATCGGCAAATGGCAGTTCTTTAAGGCGTTTACCTATCGCAAATGCACTTTCATCCAAGCTTATGGCATGAATAATGCCGCCTTGAATTTGAGGGGCACCAGTCCGGATGTCGGATTCACCGGCATAGAAGTTGGCGAGTAGGCTATAGCGGTCTTCACGCGCTTTGCGAGTTTCTTTTATTACTTGGCTGGCCGGATGTCCCAGCATTAATAGCAAGTGCGAAGACAGCATGATGCTGGATTCGAAAATATCTGGAATCACCTCGGTTGCGCCGGCGTCCAAAAACTCTTGCAGGTGGCTGTCATCCTGGGTTCTAACCAATACCGGAATATCGCTACGAATTTGACGAATCGCGTTGAGGGTTTTTAACGATACGTGGTGATCGTGATAGGTAATGATGATGACCTTGGCTTTGTCGATTTTGCAGGAATGCAAAATGTCGGCTTTGGCCGCATCTCCGTAATAAACTGGCTCACCAGCGAGTTGCGCTTCTTTAATGCGTGAGATATCGAGATCAAGCGCGACAAACGGAAAATTGGCGTTGTTTAAGAAACGCTTGGTCGTTTGACCAACACGCCCAAAACCACAAAGAATAACGTGATCTTTGAGATACTCGGTTTCTTGTTCAATCATGTTTTCCATTTGTTTGCGTTCAGCCGAATAACCCGTGCTTAAAAGGCTGGTTAAACGGCCATTATATTTAACCAAAAGCGGGGCTGCCATCATGCTTAATACCGCAGAAGATAATAGAATTTGGCCAATTTCGGTTGGCAAAAGATTGTAGGTGAAACCCAGTGTCATAATAACCAAGCCAAATTCGCCAACTTGGCCGAGGGTGATCGCGGTACGAACAGACACGCCACCGGATTTATTAAAGATGAACCGCATTAAACCGTAAATAATCAAGGCCTTAAGTAACATAATGCCTAGGGTGATACTTAAGACCATCAATAGGTTTTCGTAAATCACCATAGGGGCAATCATCATGCCGACGGTAATGAAAAACAGCCCTAATAACACATCTTGGAAAGGTCGAATATCCGCTTCGATTTGGTGGCGGTATTCTGTTTCGCCCAGCATCATACCGGCTAAAAAAGCCCCCAGCGTTAAGGATAAACCGATTTCTTCGGTTAAAGCCGCTGAGCCAAGTGCGACAAATAACACGGTTAACATAAAGAGTTCGGTCGATTTCGCGGAAGCTACTTCATGAAACAGTGGGCGCAAAACATAACGACCTAATAACAGCATTAACACCACAACCAATAGGCCTTTTAAAAACGACATGCCCAATGCGGAGCCTAAAGAAACATCCGATTGAGTCAGGGCCAAGGCGGGAATTAAGATCAATAACGGAATCGCGATAATGTCTTGGAAAATCAGCATACCCACCGCGCTACGACCATGACGAGATTGGATTTCACCTTGTTCGGTGAGCTGTTTAATCACGATGGCTGTTGATGAGAGCGCGAAGGCGCTGGCGATCACAATGCTGGTATTAGTATCCAGTCCGAAGGCTTGCGCGATGACAAACACCACTCCACCGGTCACAAATACCTGCAAGGCACCCAGTCCAAATACCAGGTTACGCATGGCTTTCATTTGCGCTAAGGAGAACTCTAAACCAATTGAAAACAGCAAAAATACGATACCAATTTCGGCTAAGAATAACGTGTTGGCTTCGTTTTGAATTAAACCCAATACACCAGGGCCAACAATGATGCCAACAAAAATATAGCTAAGAATGGGGGGCATATGAAAACGTCTGGACAATGAAACCGTTAAAACGGCCAAGCCCAAAAGCATCACCACCATTAATAAAATATGGCCTTGACCTGAATGATCCATTGTTAAACCCTATTCGCTTTAACTAAGTATTGAGCTTGTTTACGGCTCGTAAAATCAAATTTAAATAAACTCAAAACGCATCGAAAGGTCGACCGCTTGAATATGTTTGGTAATCGCGCCGGTTGAAATAAAATCCACCCCTGTGCTGGCGAGAGTTTTGAGCTGGGCGATTTCGACATTGCCTGAGGCTTCGAGTTTGGCGCGTCCGGCCACTAACTGGATGGCTTGTTTAATCATGTCGATGCTAAAGTTGTCCAGCATAATAATATCGGCTTGTGCCGCCACTGCGAGTTCGACTTCCGCTAGGTTTTCGGTTTCGACTTCGACCGATACGCCAGGGTGCTGTTGTTTTGCACGTGTCACCGCCTGGGTTAAATTACCACAAGCCATAATGTGATTTTCTTTAATTAAGATCGCGTCATACAAACCAAAACGATGGTTTTGGCCACCGCCACAGTTTACGGCATATTTTTGTGCCAAACGTAAACCAGGTAGGGTTTTTCGGGTATCAAGCAGGCGAGTTTTTTGACCGTTTAGTTCAGCTACATAACGTGCGGTAACCGTGGCGGTAGCGGATAGGGTTTGCAAGAAATTTAACGCAGTACGTTCACCAGTCAGAATTTTGCGTGCATTACCAAGGATTTCACAAAGCAATTGATCGGCTTTAACGGCATCACCTTCTTCGCAATGCCAGTTGATTTGTAGAGCCGGATCAAGCTGCTTAAACACCTCATCAAACCAAGGGCGGCCACACACAATGGCCTCTTCTCGACAAATTATGCGGGCATGAGCTTGGGTTTGCGGATCAATTAAGTCGGCCGTTAAGTCGGCGTGTCCGAGGTCTTCCTTAAGTGCAAAACGCACGCACGCGGTTAAATCCTTAAAAAAATGATCCATAGGTTACTCAGTGTTTGCTTTAAAATGTTTAAATGGCGGGATGAAAATATGCACGCGATTATACACCAAAACACAGTTCAGACTGAATGCGAAAGGATGAAATCCAATTGAAAACGAGGCATGTAAATGCACAAAGCGGCCGCTTAGAAGACGCGGAATGGATCGCTAGCCCCAACTTCGAGCCCCGACCACCAGGCCTGGTGCCAGAGTTAATTGTGGTGCATGGTATCAGTTTGCCGCCCGATGAATTTGGTGGGCGCGGAGTGGAGCAGCTTTTTACTAATCAACTTAATCCGCAAGAAGATAGTTATTATCAAGGCATAGACGGCTTAAAAGTCTCGTCACATTTGTTTATTCGGCGCGGCGGCGAAGTGATTCAGTTTGTTGATTTTAACCAACGTGCATGGCATGCCGGGGTGTCGTGTTTTGATGGGCGTGAAAACTGTAATGATTTTTCGATTGGAATCGAACTCGAAGGTGCGGATCATATCGCTTATACCGCCAGTCAATATGACAGCTTGGCGTCGGTAGTTTTAGCACTTCAGCAAGCGTATCCCAGTTTACATAACAAGGCCGTAGTCGGGCATAGCGATATTGCGCCGGGGCGCAAAACCGACCCGGGCCCGTTATTTAATTGGGCGGCGTTAAGACGTTTAACGAGTTCAGACACTCAGCCAAATTAAAGCGTTTTTTATCTGAATTCAGGATTGGTTTAAGCGATCCAACCGTTTTCTTTATTTTTACCCGATTTAGTTTGGTTGGGTTTGGGGCGAAACTTCATGCAGGCTTCGCCAGAGGTTTCAAACACAACTTGGCTGGGCAAACGCGAGGTTTTAAAGCCAAATGCTTTGCAACCACGGGGTTTGCTGGCTTCCCAAGTAATGTAGAAGTGTTGGCAACGGAAGCAGTCAATGTTTTTCATAATCAATATTTTTCATGCGTGTTCATAAGATTCGTCAATTAGCCAAGCTAACAGGGTGTGCTATTATTGTCGCACTTTTTTAAAGATTGTCATTATCAAATAGCGCCTATTGAGTTGGGTTGTTAAGTGTAAAGGAAATTGTATGGGAAAAATCGGCTTGTTTTATGGAACAGATACCGGCAATACCGAACGGGTTGCCGACTTAATTAAGCAGCAGTTTGGTGCGGATCTGGTAGATGTGCATGATATTGCCTCGGCTAAGAAATCAGATTTTGACCAGTATGATAAGTTGATTCTTGGTCAACCCACCTGGTATTACGGCGAACGCCAAAGTAGTTGGGACGATTTTTGGGAAGATTTCCGCTCAATCGACTTTAGCGGTAAAACTGTCGCCTGTTTTGGTTTAGGCGATCAGGCTGATTATGCTGAATACTTTGTGGATGCGATTGGCATGATGCACGATGTGGTGCTTGAAAATGGCGGTACCCCAGCCGGATATTGGTCAACTGAAGGTTACCAGTACGACGAATCCAAAGCGGCGACTGAGGACGGTGAGTTTTTTGTTGGCTTAGCTTTAGATGAAGATCAACAACCGGAATTAACGGAAACGCGTATTGCCGAATGGGTCGCGCAGGTTAAAGACGAAATGGAGCTTTAAGCGGCCCATTTATAAATAACGCATGGGTTGCATGTGTTGTAGATCAAATAAAAAACCCTTAGCACCAGGCCTGGTGCTAAGGGTTTTTCGTTTAATTGCGTTACGTTTAACCGCGTAAACTCATTTGTTTCCAGCCTTTTTCCTTCGCCACTTGAGTTAAGCGTGGGTCAGCATCAACCGCAATCGGATAACTCACTTGTTCCAGTAACGGCAAATCGTTGTGCGAATCTGAATAGAAATAACTGTCTTCTAGGGTTTCATCATGCTGTTTAAGCCAGTCGGCTAAGCGTGTGACTTTACCTTGCTGAAACGACGGAACGCCAGCAACACGTCCAGTGAAGCGACCTTCCTGTATTTCCGGTTCGGTACCAATCAATTCGTTAATGCCTAATTTCTCAGCAATGGGCCGAGTAATAAAGGTATTAGTCGCCGTAATAATAAGAGGGCGGTGACCTTGAGATCTGTGCTCTTCAATCAAAGCTTGCGCTTGCGGCAGCATAATGGGTTCAATCATTTCGCGCATAAAATCATTATGCCAAGCCAGTAACTGTTCCATTGAATGCAAAGTTAGCGGTTTGAGTGAAAAAGCTTGGTATTCAAAAATATCCAAATCACCGCTTTGATATTGCTGGTAAAAACGCTCGTTTGCACGACGGTATTCGTCGGCATCAATCAGTTGGTTTTTAACCAAAAATTCGCCCCAAAGATAGTCGCTGTCGCCTCCAATTAAGGTGTTGTCTAAATCAAAAATGGCCAAGCTCATGCCGAGTTCCTACTGCTAAAAATAAAAAGAATCCTAAACCAAGCTTGGCTTTTCAACAATGCTTAACCAAACAATTAGTAAAAATAAACAGTTTTGATTGAAAAGATACGGCCTTTTAGGCATTATTAGTCCCAATTGGAATAGTTTGGCTAAAAAGCCATAGTTTAGGAATTTTTTGTGATAGATCAGGATGGGTACCGCTTAAATGTGGGCATTATTATTGCCAATAAACAGGGCAAGCTGTTCTGGGGTAAGCGTATTCAGCAAGAAGCCTGGCAATTTCCGCAAGGCGGCATTCGCGAAAGCGAAACCCCTCAGCAAGCTGTGTTTCGTGAATTGCGCGAAGAAGTAGGGCTGTCGCCTTCGGATGTGCGCGTGTTAGGTAAAACAACCGATTGGTTACATTATGACCTGCCAAAACACCTGATTCGTCACTATAGCCAGCCAGTTTGTGTAGGGCAAAAACAAATTTGGTTTTTGCTGGGGTTAGAAAGCGCCGACGATGCGATTAACTTAGCCGATCATCCTACACCGGAGTTTGAAACCTGGACCTGGGTGGATTATTGGCGTCCGGTGCAGGAAGTCGTCAATTTTAAACAGTCGGTATATCATCTCGCTTTAACCGAACTGGAAGACGCATTACATAAGTTCTGGTTACCCAAGTAATCCAACTCTCAAACCTTTCTAAAAATGTAAGCACCAGGCCTGGTGCTTCTAGGGTTGTTAGCCTTAGGTCGGGTTTTTTAGCTGCAAAAAATGCCAATTTTTTATGCACTTTTGATGCGCAATTTTGGGTTGGACAGGCTCGCACGCTGTTTTTCGACCCAAAAAGTGGTATGATTCCCGCCATTAATTTTTCTAAAAAACGGTAAAGACCGCGCCCAATCAGGCGTTTACAGGCTTTTAGTTAAACCCAATAGCCCAAAAGTCTTTATTTTTGTTCAGAGTGAATCGCTAAACCCGCGATTCACTCAGTTAAAACCCAAGAGGTGAATGTATGAGCGATCAGTTCATTGATCAAGATCCACAAGAAACACAAGAGTGGCTTGATGCGTTAGAAGCCGTTGTTCAGTTTGAAGGGACCGATAAGGCCCACCATCTGATTGCAACCTTGATTGAAAAAGCCCGTGTTCACGGCATCGATATTCCTTATTCAGCTAATACTCCTTATATCAATACCATTGCACTTGAAGAACAAGACAATTATCCAGGTGATTTAACTCTGGAACAGCGTGTGCGTTCAATTTTGCGTTGGAACGCGATGGCGATGGTAGTAAAAGCCAACAAGGAAACCGGTGTAGGCGGTCATATTGCTTCTTACGCTTCTAGTTGTACCTTGTATGAAGTGGGCATGAACCACTTCTTTAAAGGACCGGATCATGAACTGGGCGCGGATATGATCTTTTTCCAAGGTCATACTGCACCAGGTATGTATGCGCGTGCTTTCCTAGAAGGCCGTTTGGAAGAAGATAAATTGAAAAACTTCCGTCAAGAAGTAGACGGTAATGGTCTGTCTTCTTATCCACACCCTTGGTTAATGCCAGACTTCTGGCAGTTCCCAACCGTCTCTATGGGTTTAGGCCCATTAATGGCGATTTACCAAGCACGTTTCATGAAATACATGGATTCACGTGGGTTAGCGAAAACCGAAGGCCGTAAAGTTTGGGCTTATTTAGGTGATGGCGAGATGGATGAGCCGGAATCGCGCGGCGCGATTCAGTTGGCGCAGCGTGAACGTTTGGACAACTTAATTTTCGTGGTGAACTGTAACCTACAGCGTTTGGACGGCCCGGTACGTGGTAACGGCAAAATCATTCAAGAACTTGAAGGCATGTTCCGTGGCGCAGGCTGGAACGTGATTAAAGTATTGTGGGGCTCTGGTTGGGATACCTTGTTAACGAAAGACACCAGCGGCAAGTTAATTGAACGCATGGGCGAAGTCGTGGACGGTGAATACCAGGCTTATAAAGCCAAAAATGGTGCTTGGGTTCGCGAACATTTCTTTGGTAAGTATCCAGAAACCGCTGAATTGGTTAAAGATATGACCGACGGTGAAATCTTTAAGCTAACACGTGGCGGTCACTCGCCGCGTAAAATATATAACGCCTATAAACGTGCCAGCGAAACCAAAGGTATGCCATCGGTTATCTTGGCTAAAACCGTTAAAGGTTATGGCATGGGCGAGTTTGGTGAAGCGGCGAACAGCGCACACCAACAGAAAAAGTTGGATATTCATGGCTTGAAATACTTCCGTGACCGTTTCTCTGTACCGATTTCGGATGAGCAATTGGAAAAAGAAGTGCCGTTTTATCGTCCAGAAGCCGATAGCCCTGTGATGAAGTATGTTGAAGAACGCCGTGCCGAATTAGGGGGCTCGTTGCCATGTCGTAAAGACACCTCCGAAGCGCTGCAAGCGCCAGAGTTAGACGCATTCAAAATGTTGCTAGAAGGCACCGGCGATCGCGAAATGTCGACCACCATGGCGTTTGTTCGTGTGTTGTCTATTTTGTTGCGTGATAAAGAATTAGGCAAACGTGTTGTACCAATCATTCCCGACGAAGCACGAACGTTTGGTATGGAGGGTTTGTTCCGTCAGGTGGGTATTTACGATCCAGCGGGTCAGTTATATGAGCCGGTCGATTCGGATCAGTTGATGTGGTACAAAGAATCATCAAATGGTCAGGTGTTGGAAGAAGGTATTAACGAAGCCGGTGCCATGTCATCATGGGTTTCAGCGGCGACCGCTTATGCCAACTACGGCGTCAGCATGATTCCTTTCTATATCTACTATTCCATGTTCGGTTTCCAACGTATTGGTGACTTGGCTTGGGCGGCGGGCGATTCGCGTGCACGTGGTTTCTTAATCGGCGGCACAGCCGGTCGTACCACGTTGGAAGGTGAAGGTTTACAGCACCAAGATGGTCATAACTTGGTGATGTTTGATGCCGTACCTAACTGCTTAAGTTACGATCCAACATTCGGTTACGAAATGGCCGTGATTATTCAAGACGGCCTGAAGCGTATGATGCAGAACAAAGAAGACGTGTTCTATTACATCACCGCAATGAATGAAAACTACACTCACCCAGCTATGCCAAAAGGCGCAGAAGAGGGTATTTTGAAAGGGATTTACTCCTTTAAGAAATCGACTTCCAAGTCTAAGACTCGCGTACAGCTAATGGGTTCAGGCACCATCTTCCGCGAAGTGATTGCCGCGGCGGAATTGCTAGAGCAAGATTGGAAAGTAGCGGCGGATATTTGGTCAGTACCTAGCTTTAACTTACTACGCCGCGAAGGTATTGAAGTTGAGCGCTGGAACACCTTGCACCCAACCGCTAAAGCCAAAGTGCCTTATGTCACCCAAGTATTGGCGGATGCAAAAGGGCCGTTTATTGCCGCAACCGATTACATTCGTGATTATGCAAACCGTATTCGTGAATATGTACCGGGCGATTTCCATGTATTGGGTACCGATGGTTTCGGGCGTTCAGATACACGTGAACAGTTGCGTAAATTCTTCGAAGTGAACCGCCATTATGTGGTGGTAGAAGCCTTAAAAGGGCTTGCCAAGCAAGGTCAGATTAAACCTGATGTCGTGCAGCAAGCGATTGATAAATACGGCTTGGATGCAGAAAAAACCTATCCAGTTCACGCATAAAATTGCTCACAAGGGCGCAACTCAAAAGGGCGCGCTCTTGTTTGACTAAGGAAAAATGTTATGGCGAAAATTCAATTTATAGTGCCCGATATTGGTGATTTTGATTCGGTTGACGTGATCGAAGTGTTAGTAAACGAAGGCGATCAAATTCAAGTTGACGATTCGGTACTAACACTTGAGTCGGATAAAGCGACGATGGAAGTGCCTTCTACTCATTCGGGTAAGGTCAGTAATATTCAGGTTAAGGTCGGCGATAAAGTGGCACAAGGCACTTATATTTTCGATATCGAAGTTGATGAAGCTGAAAAACCAGCGGAACCGGCTAAGACTGAAACCAAAGCGGAAACCAAGCCTGCATCAGCGCCTCAAGCGGCGGCTGCACCAGCGCCTAAGTTGCACGAACAAACCCATGCGAGCTCAGTAGGTTTACCTACCGCGGCATCTGTTTCAAATACGCCTAAGCCGGTGAACCATCAGTCGATGGGCGCGGTCAGCCATGCCTCACCTGCCGTGCGTGCGTTTGCACGTGTGTTGGGTGTCGATTTGTCGGGTGTAAACGGTTCAGGTACGAAAGGGCGTGTCCTTAAAACCGACGTTGAAAGCTTTGTTAAGTCTGTCATGCAAGGCCAAACTTCGGTAGGCGGCACACAAGGTTCTGGTATTCCGCCAGTTCCAACTGTCGATTTCAGCCAGTTTGGTGAAACCGAAGAGATCGAACTCAGTCGTATTAAAAAGTTGTCGGGCAAACATTTGTCGATGGCTTGGTTAAATATTCCGCACGTTACTCAGTTTGACGAGTGTGACATTACCGAGATGGACAAGTTCCGCAAAGACATGAAAGACCAGGCTGAAAAAGCCGGGGTTAAACTGACACCGTTGGTGTTCATTATGAAAGCCGTGGTTGCAGGCTTAAAAGCCTTCCCAAATTTCAATGCATCCTTGTCTCCTGACGGTCAGAAATTGATTCGCAAAGGTTATTACAACATCGGTATTGCGGTGGATACACCAAATGGCTTGGTGGTACCTGTCGTGCGTGATGTCGATAAAAAATCAATCTTTGAATTATCTCGTGATTTGATGGAACTCAGCACCAAAGCACGCGACGGCAAACTTTCGCCTAAAGATATGTCGGGCGGTTGTTTCAGTATTTCAAGCCTAGGCGGCATTGGTGGCACGCAGTTTACACCGATAGTGAATGCGCCAGAAGTTGCCATCATGGGTGTGTCGAAAGCCTCAATCCAGCCAGTTTGGGATGGTTCAGAATTTAAACCTCGTTTGGTAATGCCTTACAGCATTTCATACGACCATCGCGTGGTTGATGGGGCGGAAGGCGTGCGCTTTAGTACGCTTGTGGGTCAGCATTTGGCCGATATCCGTCAATTATTACTCTAAGCAAGGGAGCCTAATATGAGTCAAATCGTAGAGATTCGTATTCCAGATATTGGCGACTTTGCTGATGTGGATGTCATTGAAGTATTAGTTGCCCAAGGCGACGAAGTGGTACAAGACGATTCGTTGTTAACGCTGGAATCAGACAAAGCCACCATGGAAGTGCCAGCGGCCTTGTCTGGTCGTATCACCGAACTAACCGTTTCGGTAGGCGACAAGGTTCGTCAAGGCAGCGTGATTGGCAAAATGGAAGTGGCGGATGAAAGCCCAGCCAAGTTGACTGAGCAAAAAGCGGAATCTAAGCCAGAATCTAACGCTCAAGCCAATACACAAACCTCAGCACAACCTGCACCGCAAGCGGTGTCGTCAAAAGACTTACCGCCAGCAGACAAAACTTGCCAAGTGCTCGTTCTAGGCGGTGGTCCAGGTGGTTATACCGCGGCTTTCCGTGCAGCGGATTTGGGCAAACAAGTGATTTTGGTTGAACGTTATCCGGTGATCGGTGGCGTGTGTCTAAACGTGGGTTGTATTCCGTCTAAAGCCTTACTGCATATGTCAGTGGTGTTAAACGAAACCCAAGAAATGGCGGCACACGGCATTGAATTTGCCAAGCCAAAAATCAACTTGGACAAGATGCGCGATTATAAAAACAGCGTGATCACCAAATTGACCGGCGGCCTAGCGGCGTTAGCGAAACAACGTAAAGTTGAAATCGTGCAGGGTTACGGCAAGTTCAGCTCAGCTAATACGGTTACTGTTACTGCAGAAGACGGCAGCGAACAAACCATCGCGTTTGAAAAAGCCGTGATCGCCGCCGGTTCACGTGTGGTTAAACTGCCGTTTATTCCACATGACGATCCGCGTGTGATGGACTCAACCGATGCGTTAGAACTTGAAGAAGTACCGAAACGTTTATTGGTGATCGGTGGCGGCATTATCGGTTTAGAAATGGCGCAGGTTTACGACTCATTGGGTTCAAAAGTAACCGTGGTCGAACTGGGCGATAACATTATTCCAGGTGCCGACAAAGACTTAACGCGTCCATTGTTAAAGAAAATCAAAGCACGTTACGAAAACATTTTCCTAAAATCCAAAGTCACCCATGTTGAAGCCGCCAAAGGCGGACTAGTCGTGTCGTTTGAAGGTAAAGATTGCCCAGCGCAAGACACCTTTGATCGTGTATTGGTGGCGGTCGGTCGCACACCAAACGGTAAGCTGATTGATGCTGAAAAAGCCGGTATTGTGGTGAACGATTGGGGCTTTATCGAAGTCGATGAACGTCAAAAAACCAATGTTGATCACATTCACGCCATTGGCGATATCGTGGGTCAGCCTATGCTGGCGCATAAAGCGGTACACGAAGGCAAAGTGGCGGCGGAAGTGATTTGTGATATGCCAAGCGCGTTTACGCCAATGGGTATTCCAAGCGTGGCTTATACTGATCCAGAAGTCGCGTGGGCCGGTAAAACCGAAGAACAGCTTAAAGCCGAAGGCATTGAGTACGAAAAAGGCGTATTCCCTTGGGCGGCCTCGGGTCGTAGCTTAAGCTTAGGCCGTGATGAAGGCATGAGTAAATCATTATTCTGCGCCAAAACCCATCGTCTATTAGGCGCGGGTATTGTCGGGCCGAATGCCGGTGAATTGATTGCCGAAGCCATGTTGGCGATTGAAATGGGCGCGGATATGCAAGATATCGGCTTAACCATTCACCCGCATCCAACCCTAAGCGAAACCTTTGCGTTCGCCGCGGAAATGGCGGAAGGCACGATTACTGACTTGATCGCACCAAAGAAGAAAAAGTAGCGTTAATTGCTTATTTTTGCTTAAATGAAACCCGCGCTTAAAAACGCGGGTTTTTTTATTTTTATCTTGAATTTGAATTTGAATGGAGCATTAAGTGTTTATAGCTATTACTTCTTTAGCAGGTTTAATTTTAGGCGCCGTATTGCAGTTCATATTCACTAAGTACCTTCAAAGCAAAAAACACCAAAGAAACATGAGGGCGACAGCATACGCAGATTATTTATTGTGTGTAAGTGAACATGCCAATTTAGGGTTACAGGAAAACTCTGTAGATGGACGGCTATTAGCCGCGAAAACAGCTGATGCAAAGTGCAGAATATCGTTATATGGTGCGTCAGATGTAATCAGTTCTTTTGCAAAATTCGAACGATTAGGCGCGACAATGAAAACACCTGAACAATGTCGTTCGTTCACTGAAATGGTTGTTGCAATGCGAAAAGATACCTTGGGTGGTAATGAGAAGGTTTCTGCAAAAGATATAGAGACAGTCGTGTTGGGTGTAGGTTAGCCTGAAAGTATCTTGAATCACGTGCTGTCAGGCTAATTAGAAATTATATTTGAAAGTTAAGTGTCTTGATTCATCAACACATCAATGTCATCTTGGCTTAAATAGTCTAAC
>NZ_JACUTY010000039.1 GCF_014859555.1 Thiomicrospira sp.
TAATTGATTTTTTAGCTTGCTGTTAAACATATTCACCACCTCATGATTTGTCTTTGTTATCTAGTGACGAGATTACGAAATAATAACGCTACATAAATTATACATAAAACCTACCAATCTTATCGGTTATTTGTACAATAAATGTATAGTATTTTAGGTAAGACCTGGCTTAAGGCCTAATAATGCGGCCAGAACGCCACTATAAACTTATACATTAATTGATGATGACTTGGCGCTTTCGTCAGGGTGCCAAATAATCAGCACACAACTTAATACAGTGATGACTTATTAAAACGCCGAAAGTTTATCGAGGTGAAGGGGATTAATGAGAGTTCGAAGCTAAATTTTGCAGATAAGCTTTTACCTCTGTCGCATGGCCTTGCATTACAAACGGACGTGGGTAACATTTAAGTTGATAGTCATACATCGGATCGTAGTAATCGGTTAACAATTGGTCAATCCAATCTAGATGTTTGACTGGGTCACAAGTGCGTTCTTGCCACAACCAGGCCTGGTCAAATGCCTGTCGGACTTTGGCATAACCCACACCGCCTAAGCGTTTAGCAATGCGTTCGAAACGCGACTGCATATAGTCCACCCAGGCGGCTAAATCGCCGTATTCCGCTTGTGCCTCGATGACATACTCCGTCAAAATATTTTGCCGACGTAACTCAAAAGGGGTTTCGAGCAAAATACGTCCGCCGGATTTAATGGCGTCAAATAAGGTGGGTGTTAAATGCACCGAACCAATATTGCGTGCTTCATCTTCAAACAGCCAGTTGGGTTGCGCCTGCGCATCCAACTGAATCATGCGATAAGCTAGCTGATTTTCGAAATCGATTTGACTAGGTTGCGCCCAAGCATGACGGCCAAAGGTTGAACCGCGATGTTGCGCCAAACCTTCTAAATCAACTGCAAAATCGACCGAATTTAACACCTGAGTTTTACCCGAACCGGTTCGCCCCGCCAACACCCAAGGCTTACGCTGACCGGATACCAACTTGTCAGCCATCTCGTCCAAGGATTGCATTAAATACTGGCGAAAGGCTTTATAACCGCCTTGAATACGCGTGATCTCAAGCCCGGCTTGCGTTATCCACTGTTGTGAAATTTTTGAACGTAAACCACCCCGGAAACAATAAATCAAAGCTTGCGGATGCTGACGTTTGAACTCACACCAGGCTTGAATGCGCGGCGCCCTTACGGACTCATTCACCAACTCATGGCCAAGTTGAATGGCTTTTTGCTGGCCTTGTTCTTTATAACAAAGCCCCACCAAACGACGTTCTTCATCCTGCATTAAGGGCAAATTAACAGCGTGCGGAATCGCGCCTTTGACGAATTCGACCGGCGCACGTACATCTATTAAAGGGGTTTGGTTTAATACCAAAGCACGAAAATCGTCGCTCGTGGCAAGATCAAAATTCATGAGACCACCTCAACTAACCCAGCACCAGGCCTGGTGGTGTGGCGAACAAAGCGAACTTGCGCTTGAAAGGAGACGAACAAGTAAAGTGTGTGCAAAAGGCTCATAGGGTTATTTCAAAACTAAAGCGTTATTATGACAGCCAAACCAAGCAATCACCAGGCCTGGTGGTAGAGGTTAGAGCGCAGATTTGGCTTGCACCAGTTGGCGGAAGGCTTGCTCAAGTGTGCTTTTAGGTGCGGCGATATTCATGCGCATAAAGCCCGAGCCCGCTTCGCCGTAGGATTCACCATCATTTAAACCTAACTTGGCGTGATTGATCAGCCAGTGTTTAAGCGCTTGATGGTCGGAAAACAAACCGCGAAAATCCAACCAAACTAAATAAGATGCTTGTGGTCGAATTATCCGCACCTGCGGAAAATGTTCGGCTAAAAACAACTGCAAATATTGAATATTGGTTTGAAAATGCACCATTAATTTGCGTTTCCAAACTCGGCCTTCCGACGAATATGCTGCTTGTAAAGCGACCATGCCAAACAAGTTTAAATCCGCAATCTTAGCGCGCGCTAAAGTTTGTGCATAGGTTTTTCGATGTTGCGGATTGGCGATAATCGCATAACCGATTTGCAAACCCGCTAGGTTAAAAGTTTTGCCTGGCGAGCTTAAAGTAATCGTATGTTGCGCAATGTCATCTGAAATCGCCGCCATCGGCGTATGTTGAAAACCCTCATAAACCAAGTCGGAATGAATTTCGTCCGACACCATGATCACGTTATGTTTAATACATATCTCAGCCATTTGGCGCAGTTCACTACCTGACCAAACTCGACCAGCTGGATTATGCGGGTTACACAATAAAAACAATCGAACCGACTGGTCAATAATTTGACGTTCGAACTCAACAAAATCAATTTGATATTGATCTTGCACCAACACCAGCGGCGCTAACGCGAGTTTTCGATCATTTAACTCCGCCGCTTGATAAAATGGGGGATATATCGGCGGTTGAATTAACACGGTATCACCAGGCCTGGTGAAAGCCTGCACCGCTAAAAACAAGCCATTTGCAACATTATGTGTCAGCAAAATGTGCTCGGCTTGCACTCGGTAACCATGCTGGGCTTGCCAATCCACAATCGCTTGAAACATTGAATCTGGCATCTGGGTATAACCCAAAATTGGATGATTTAAACGTTGTTTGATTGCCTCGATAATAAACGGCGGGGTCGGCAAATCCATATCCGCCACCCACATGGGCAACACATCATCACGTCCAAATACCGCCTGACGTAATTCATATTTTTCAGCCTGCGTGCCTAAACGTGAAATTGAATGATTAAAATTAACCGTCATACCTTTTTCTTCCAGATGGTGACTTGCGCCAAGGTATGCTGATATTTGCGCGCGGTTTCGCGAATCACAAACGCCAAATCAAATGGCTCGCGAATACGCACAAACTCGGCATCCAAAACACGGTGCAAGCCTTCCAGTGTGGTGACATTTTCGCCCGATTGGCTATCTTTATAACCACCCAACCAATTGGCTTTAATAGTGGCCTGCTCCGTCCAAGAGTAGGGCGAAGTAATCAGCAATAAACCGCCGTCATTTAAACGCGCCGCGACATCTTGCAAAAACTTGGTTGGCTCATACAAACGGTCAATCAGGTTGGCTGCTACAATCATGTCATACCCTTTAAAGAGTGGCTTCATGTTACTGGCGTCTTGCTGCAAAAACATACAATTGTGGGCGAGCGCTTGCAAACCTAAGTCGGTCAGACTGCGCTCTTTAAAGTCCATAATCTCGCCTTCAATCGGCAAGGTATAAAGTACGGAGCCCGTCTGTTTTAGTTGGTTGGCGACATTGATAAAACGTGCGGAAAAATCCAAACCGGTTACCTGATCAAAATGTTTGGCCAGTTCAAAACTGGCACGCCCCACCGAGCAACCAACTTCTAGCACGCTAAGTGAAGTGCGTTTGGCTAAATCCTCATCCGTCTTCGCCAGCTCAATCGCTAAATCGGCATAGGCTTTGGCAAAATTTTTGACGCCAAAAGCTGGCTCGCCATAATGGAATTCACAATATTGCGATACCAACGCATCGGTCTCGTAAGTCGAAAACTTGGTTTGCACTGATGCATCCGACTCAATATAACGAAAGCCGGCGTGTTGAAAAAAGTGACGGCGGAAGGCATAACGTGAATGCCCGTTGATTTCGTTGCCGGTCGAAATCCAACTGCCGCCTTTAAATAAATTATGTTGGTTATCAAAGGTAGGCGTCGTAAAGTCGTCATAAAGTGGGTGGACTTTAAATCCTTCATACGGATACATAGGCGTCATGGTCCATTGCCAAACATTGCCAACCACATCATAAAAACCCTTCATCTCACACTGATCAACCGGCACGCTGGAGGCGAATTGCTGTAAGTTAATATTCGCTTTATCCAGTTGATCTTGCGCCTGAGTGTGCTCGCACAAACGTAAATACTCGTCTTCACTTGGCAGGCGAATCGGCTTACCAGTTTGTTGCGCTTTCCAATTACAAAACGCCGCCGCCTCCAAATAATTTACTTCGACCGGCCAATTCCATGGCATCGGAATCTCATCGGTCATACAACGCAACCACCAGGCCTGGTGGTTGTCCTCGGTACGGCGCAGCCAAAAACTTGGGTGTTTAACCGGGCTAAACTGACGCCAGCGATTGCCTTCGTCATCCCAAAATTCCTCGCGTTCGTAACCGCCATCTTCAACAAATTCTAAAAACTCTTGGTTTGAGACGAGATATTGGCTGGCCTTAAACGTGGCCACTTGGGCGTGATGATCGCCGTATTCATTATCCCAACCATATATAGGTGCCGGATCGTGATGCTGAATATCGACTTCACCGGCCGGTACATTTAATAAAGGGTTTTTCTCCGGCGCGGCGCCTTGGTCTGGGCAAAACGGAAATAGGTCGGAGGCTTGAACATGCCGTAAATCTAACTGGCGAATCAACACAGACGAGGTTTCTAAATGAATACGTTCATGTTCAATCCCCATCATGATTGGCCACATTGGACTTTGCCAATCAATCGGCAGGCTAAACTCGACGCGATCAATCAAATCGTTGACCGCTTCACGCACTTGGTTCCGGTACGCACGAACCTGGGCGACACTTGGCCAAGCATAATGTTCGTCGTTCAAATCATCCCACGACATTTCATCCACACCAATTGCACACATCGACTCAATTTTAGGATTAATGCGCTTTGGTAAAAGTTTCGCTAGCACCAATTTATTGGTAAAAAACGTGGCGGTATGACCAAAATAAAAAATCAACGGATGGCGCAAAGAACAAGGCCGCTCGTAATAAGCCTCGTCAGTTTTTAACACATCAAACAAGGATTCATAACTGTCGCAAGTAAGATTAAAGTAGCGCTTTATTTCAGCACGTTTGGCCGCCACATCGCCACAATCTAAATATACTGGCTGACTGATTAAATCTGTTCGACTCAACATTCCCTATTCCTTAGCCAACTTAATATAATGAGTTTCATTTTACAACTTTAACTATACATAATCTATACAATAATGATTCAATATGGGCATAATACACTAAAACTTTAATATCAACATAAAACCAAACGCCGTGAAATTATTAATTTTATATTGATCCAGTGGCAGCTCGGTCGCTATGTATTCATAACCTAGATCAATACTTAAATAATCGTTTACTGAAAAATCCACACCTAGCTGATAACCCGCTGCCAAACCGGCACCCGAATCGCTCCCAAATGAGTCTGAATAACGATATTGAGCATAACCCAAACTGCCACCGACATAGGGCCTAACCTGGCGATGCACATTAAAAATCACATCGTAACCCAGCCCGTTAAAGTTGGCCGACTGCCTTACACCCGAGTCGTTTTCCCACATAAACAAGCCCTTGTAATAAATCCGATGTGTGGTGTCACCATGATCGTCATAACGACCCGCCATTAACCGCAAACCCGGCAAATCAAACGTCGCCCCCCGACTGGTTTCAAGCTGCATACTTTGAGTACCCAACAACACAAAACTTTGCGCCGAAGCCATACCCGACCAGGCCAAAGTTGCCAACAAACCGCCTACCATTATCCAACGTTGCATGCTTTATGCTCCCATAAACCTGTCAATTATTAGCTTATTATGTCAAATAAGCCGACAGCTGCAAATGCATGTGCTCAAAATCGCAAAATATTCAGACACAAAAAAAGGCGCAAAACTGCGCCTTAATTTACAATTGGGCACCTCGATTAAACCAATTTAAGTTTAAGCGTTAGATGACAAAAACGGGTAGTCAATATAACCTTCCGCGCCACCGCCATAAAAAGTAGAGGGATCGGGTTTATTAAGCGGTGCATCCAAACGCAAACGTTCAACCAAATCTGGGTTAGCAATATAGCTACGACCGAATGCAATCGCGTCGGCCACGCCGGATTTAATCGCCGCCTCAGCGGTTTCAGCGGTGTAATTACCACACCAAATCAAACAGCCCGAAAACGCGGCGCGTAACGCCTGACGGAAAGCCTCAGTTAAAGGTTCGCCGCCAGCCCAATCCGGCTCGGCAATATGCAGATACGCCATACCGCGCTGATCAAACGCTTTAGCTAAATACAGGGCACTTTGCTCAGATTCGGTATCCGCCAAATCATGTGCCACAAAGTTAGGCGATAAACGCACGCCGACTTTATCTGCCCCTACCACCTCAATCACCGCATCCACCACTTCTAAAATCAAGCGCGCGCGATTTTCTAAGCTACCGCCGTAAGCATCCGTACGTTGATTAGTATTGGTCGACAAAAACTGATGTAACAAATAGCCATTCGCGGCATGCACTTCAAAAAAGTCGAAACCGGCGCGTTTGCCACGAATCGCAGCCTGACGATATTGATCCACCAGGCCTGGTATTTCGGCCAAATCTAACGCTCGAGGTGTTTCGCATGTCGCTTGCTCGGGAGTACCATCTGGATGAATCACAAAACACTGACTATTTGACGCCTGAATTGCGGATGGCGCCACCGGCGCGGCGTTATTTTCTTGTAATAATGAATGCGAAATACGACCAACATGCCAAAGTTGCAAGGATATGTGGCCTTTTTCGGCGTGTACGCCATCCACCACGTTTTTCCAACCGGCCTCTTGTTGATCGGTATACAAACCCGGCGTTAAGGCATAACCCTGGCCTTGGCGAGAGACTTGGGTTGCTTCGGTGACAATTAAACCCGCGCTGGCGCGTTGTTTATAATATTCGACATTTAACGCCTGCGGTACATCGCCCGGCTGAGCCGCACGAGAACGAGTTAAAGGTGCCATAACAACTCGGTTCGCTAAGGTTTGTTTACCCATTTTGAGTGGTGATAATAAATGCGACATATGAACTCCTTAAAAGCCTCAGGGTGGAGAATTAAAGCCAAAAAAACCAGCTTAAGCTTTATCGCTCAACCACGGATCGGCCAAAATGCTTTAGCGCACCGCAATAAACTCCCAGCTGATTCAGCGAGGTTAGTTGAGGTGCTCTTTATTAGTTACACAGATTATACACATCTTATCCAACTATTAAGAATTCAGCCAAAAGTCTTCAAATTCTTATCTTGCTTGTTGCAAAAAACTCATGCGTTGTAATTACTCCTTACTTTAATTAAGCCTGAATTACAACTCAAACAATTATTTAGGTGTATATTTAACTAGGTTGTAAATGATTTACAACTGGCCACCAGGATCAACCAAGGTTAATCCTGGTGGCCAACACTAAGGAGTATTGTCATGAGCATGAAAGAAGCCTACATGAAAAAACTGCAAGCACAGCTGGATGAATGGAGCGCAAAAATTGATCTACTCAAAGCCAAAGCCGACTCAGCTGAAGCGGACACCCAAATAGCCTATTACAAAGAAATTAAAGAGCTGCGATCTATGCAACAAAAGGCTAGCGACAAGTTAAGTGAATTAAAAGATTACGGAGACGATACCTGGGAAGACTTAAAGGCCGGCGTGGATAATGCCTGGCAGTCTCTGAGTAACGCGGTCAAATCCGCGGCGTCCCGCTTCAAGTAAACCGACATTTTAATGACTTAAAACTTAAACATACAACTTAGGGAGGAGATTATATGCAGAAAAACACGTTTATACTTGCATTAATAACTGCCATATCACTTGGATTTTCGCAACTGGTTTATGCGCAAACCGCTAATGAACCGGTGACAAGCCAAGATGTTAAAAAAGAAACTCAAGAGCTTATCAACACGCTGGGGCAATTCACCGCGGCTCAACGTGATGAGGCCAAGCAAACAGCCGAGCAAGCCATGAAAAAGCTTGATAGTCGTATTGAATCACTTGAAAAACGTATCGACACGAATTGGGACAGCATGACTCAGGCAACCCAGAGCAAAACCCAGGCAAGCCTGAATGCGCTACGCCAGCAAAGAAATGAGCTTGCCGAGTGGTACAAAGGTTTCATGAACAGTTCTTCAAGTGCGTGGGATGATGTGAAAAAAGGCTTCTCTGATACTTATCAATCGATTAATGACGCCTTGGAAAAAACCAAAAGTGAGCATGAAGCGGATAGCAAGTAGCCATCAAAGCCTATTATCAATTAACCGAGTTCAAACTCGAAAGCCCTGCCATGCAGGGCTTTTTTCTGCTTGTTATTTAGTCATTTGATCGTAAACACTTCGTGCATTACGAAGATACAGCTGATCGTACATCGGACGATGCTGGTATTTAGGCATATGCACCGCTTTGTCAAATTCTTGCCCGCTAAGACCTCGGCTCATAGCCTTATCTACCGTTACTTTAAGGTCTTCAAAATATCCGTACGTCTGGGTTATCAGCTCAGACAGTGTCGTCGCGCCGCCATGTCCGGGAATCACGAGGAGATTTTTAATGTCAGGTGAATTATTCTCGGCATACTCAACCATGGCTTCAAACGAGTCCATCCACTCTGAATAAGACGAGTCATGCAACAACCCTGGTAAACGCTCAACAAAACCCAAGTCACCGGTAAAGAGTATGTTTTTTGATGGGATAAATGCGCCAGTCATAGTAGGCGTATGGCCGCCGCCAAAATTGATTAAATGAATTTCATCCGGCGTGCCTTGGTTAACAATGAGTTTGTCTTCGAAAGTTTTATATTGATCACCCATATTTTGCGCGGCTTCAACCAAAAATGGATTGTATTGATTGACTCGCCTAATCGCATTATCAAAGCCTCTTTTACTCCAAAAATCCGCCGCCTGTTTTTCAGAGTAAATATTTTTTACCCCTTGAGCATGCCAGTAACTGCCGCCTAGATTAGCGTGTGATTGATAGTTTTCTGCCGCCAACCACCTAATCGGTTTATTGGTATGTTGCTTTAAAGCTTGATGAAAACTATAGGCTACAGCGGGGTTTGAACCGGTATTGTAAACAAATACGCCCGAGTCCAATTCGACGGCGGTGATGTTGTTGTTCAAACCGTGATTTTCGAGCGTGCCCCACATCAGCGCACCTTTCACAAAAAACACACCATCACCTACCACCTCAATTTCTGGAATGCTGAGCTTTTTGCCAATATAGCCATGCTGTTTAACCAAGTTCTCATAATTTTTCGCATATTGCTCCAAAGACTGGCTCAATGCGGCATCATCAATCTGCTTAGCATGTTGTTTAATCGGTTTTGACCAGCTGTCTTCAAACCCATTCGAGTTGACTTGGGTTTGAAAGGACAGGGCTACTCCGCCTACAATCAGCGCCACAATGGCTTTATTGTTCAGACTCACATGCATTCCTTTTTAGTTATGGAGTCAACCCTTTTTCGTACAAAAAGACGCCCATTTTTTATCTAGTTCCTGCATAGCCTTGCTCCATTGATTTTCATACTCAACCGGTGAGTAATTGTCATTGGTACTGTGCATTCTTTGGTGGTTGTACCAGCCAATATAATCAGACACGTCGTACAACGCGTGCTTGCCTGTGGCATAGGTAGTGCGATACACGCTGGATTGTATCCAATCCATGAAGGTGTTGCATGATGCCGGTTCAAAAATAAATTGATAGGCTTTTATGTCTTAGCAATGATGTAGAAATTTTGTTTATTCGCTATTTTGGGGGGGATTCTTTATCCCCTGGTCTTGAACTTTTATTTTGAAAAGACATCAATAAAAACCTTAAGCTCTGAATCGTCATAATCAATCTCAATTGACGTGTTTACCATCTCGCGCAGCAGTAAATCCAATTTATCTGGTTTGGTTATTAGGTTACTGCTCAAAAATTCATGCGTGTTGGGTTTAATGAGCGCGTTGGCATCTGCGCCCAGTATCATAGCGGAAGCCTTGTCTTCATCCCAGTCCTGCGCTTCCATAAACCCCTGTTCGTAGATCCTATCGAAAATCTGTGGAATCTTGCTGTAAGTGTTCATTAGGTAGCGTAAATCTTGCGCATCTTTTCTTCGAATTGTGGGTTCACGCTCAAGCCAAGAAATGAGCTTTAATACAGACATGGCCGGTGGAGAAACCACCTTCATCACAAAACTTGAAACATCATCTCCAATATTCACATAGAGCGCATTTTCATGGGCTTCATCAAAACCCAGAACCGACATCATAATCGATTGGTCTGGCGGCCATTTTATGTTCTGCTCAGGATCCGTGACGCCACCAAAAGGAATAATGCCAATTTCCCAAGTCATGTCATCCTTTGCATTGAAATTGAATCGGTGCGACCATTTTTCGGACTTTCTAAAGTTATCGTTGATTAAGGCTTCAGTGAGCGTATGAAAAGATGACCAATCGGCGAGCTGCACGGCAAAATCTATATCACGCGTACCCCGTTCTAATCGGGCATTAAAACCATGAACTAGAACTAAATCACGTGCCATTGCACCCACCACTAATACATCTAACTGCAATTGATCGGCTAGCGTTTGAACACGTTGATAGACGTCTACTAAACCTTGCGGCAGTTTACCGCGCAAATCAATTAAGCCATTTTTCATACAGCCTCTTTGCCGTATCTAGGTTACGCGCATCTTTGGAATGGATTAAGTCCGCATAGACCAATAATGCCGGTGCCAGCGGTTTTTCTGTCTTAAGTGTATCGACCGTCCAGAAGGGTTCAATCAGTTCGATTCTAACTGAATCTATGTCATTATCTTTACGTTTTTTTAGTCGTGTAGCTTTAATAAATTCCCCTAATTTTTTTGGACTAAGATACACGATGCCATCTTTTGCTTGCAGATAGTCGGTATAGAGCTGCGCTGCGATTTCGCCGCCCCATCGACCTTGGTAGGGTTCAAGCTCAACCTTGTTCCACCAATGAGAGTTATCGGTTGTGAATACGCCCAAAAGGTGTTTTTGTTTTAAAACTGGATAATGTTCAACCCATCGTTGTTGTAACTGCGCTTTATTGACTAAGGTGCGTTTATTGGTCGATGTTTGAATAAATCCTTGCTCAGTTAAGTCAGACAAAATCCAACCAACACTGCCCAATGCGACCTGGGCCTGTTCGGCAATATCACGGTAGCTTTCACCAACTAAATAGGGATTTTGCAAAAAAGCAAAAATCACTTTTAAGCCAGAATACTGAAAAGCACGACCATTACGTATTAGAGGTGGGCTTGTGGTTTCCTTATTACCCTTGATAAAAATGTGCAACGGTGGTTGGTGAATGAAACTATTGCCTGCTGTATCCATAAACTGAACGCTAGCCTCTCTTAGCCTATTAGCCAGATTAGGGTTAAGATAACGTGTCACCAAAAGTGGGTTGGCTTGACTGTTTAATTGAGTGAGTTCATAGAGTACCGCATTCATGTTTTGACTGGTGATGGTGGGTTTGAGAAACACGTTAAATTCGTGTCCCTCAATGATGACGCAGCCGCAGATAGGAGGTTCATCCAGCACGGCAGAACTTTCAATTTTAATGTTCATCGCGGTTTGCTGGCTAAACGCTTCAATCGCTTTTTCTATCAACGTGTGCGCAGATTCAAGTTTTTTCATAACAAGGGCTACCTGTCAAAATGTTGTTCACAATATTAGCATGTTCATAAATAGTGAACAATAAATAATTATGAACGTCAGTTATAATAGTTTATCTTTAATATTTGGGCACCTTGATTAACCCCTGAATCATTTTGGCCACGCCCAGTTTTTCAGATCAAGGCGTGAACCTGAAGGAATGTCTAGACCTTGCAAAGGTTCACAACGCAGAGCTAAGACATAGGCTGATCGGCTTATCTTCGATTGCTTTGAGGTCTACAAAATAATCATAAGTCTGTGCAATCAACTCGGCCAGATTCGTCGCGCCACCCCTATATGTCGGGTGATTTACACGACGAACGCGATTGAAGCGGTGCGTCGCCAGCTTCTTAAACTGACCAAAACCAAAGACGGTTTTCCCAATGAAAATTGCTGGATTGTATCCAGTCTAGAGCCCTGAATTATTTCAGGGCTTAAGCTCCAATGAAGACTTGTCCTTTCTTTTACAAGTCTCTCAATAATCGATATTCGCTACGCATTCTAATAGACATCCACATTCGCAACAAAACCTTAACCTAAACAACCATTGACCGTCATCTTGCAGATTTAAAATTTCCAACAGTTTTAGACATCTAGACAAGTTGAGTGAATTTTGTGATTGACCGTTACAGCCCTGAAAAAATTTATATGCAAATTGCCAATGCAATAGAAGCCGACCTAAAGGATGGTTTTGAAGCAGGGGATGTGTACTTATCTGAAAAAACCTTAACCGAAAAGTTTGGTGTCAATCGTCATACGGTTCGTCGTGCCGTTGAGGAGCTAGTTAAACAAAATATATTAGAAAAACGCCACGGTTTTGGCACCTTTGTGGCCGAAAAAAGACTTGCTTATAGCATTAAAAGCCACCACCGCTTAAGCCAAGCCATTGCTGAAAAAGGGAGTGAAGTTGAAACACACCTTTTAGAAAAAAAGCGCATTCCTGCACTTGGTAGTGTTGCAGAGAAGCTACAGCTTAAAAATGGGGATGAGGTACTTCAACTAGATACCTTAAGGAAAATTAATGGAAAACCCATCGCCCTTATCTCGCATTTTTTTCCTATCGCCATCGTTACTGATGCCTTTGACCGTTACGAATCGGGGTCATTAGGAAGCTTTTTGGCGAAACACTGTGATATCCAAGCCAAACGTATTTCAAGTCAGGTTTCCGCCTCTATGCCGAATGCACAGGATAGCTTCAGACTCGGGATGAGTAGCACGCAGCCGTTGATGAAAGTCAAAACGCTCAATGTGAATTTAAAAACCAACCAGCTGGTTGAGTATTCGGTCACACGGTTTCGTGGCGACATGATGCAACTGGAATTGTTAATGAAATAAATAGAGATACGTACAAAGAGGCCTTTGCGTAATCCGTCTAATCATCTTGGCTGGATTGTTTAAACGTTTCACTTTTTAAATCAATATTTTTTAATTTTGGAGAAAACGCGGTTTCAAGTAATAACTGCAATTTAAACGATTAAGCTCCACATTATTGCATTGAAAAAAGCCCCCTTAAATTGAGCAAATATTCTAATTGGTCGGTCCTGAATAAATATTAAAGACAAACTATTACCGCTTTCGTTCATGAGGGCAGCTCGATTAACCCCTGGTTGATTCTGCGGGGGTTAATCGAGCTGCCCAGTTATTACTTGAAACCACAGGTGAAAAAAAGCTGAAAATATCGGATGTGGCAATGTCCACAGATATTAATCGTGGAACTATTACACGCTTATACAAAGAGACCGCCACTAGAGTAGAATTAGACGTGATTGAAAAGTTGTGCCGTTATTTGGAAATCGAAATTCATGATCTTTTTGAAATCGTTGACTAAACAATCTAGTCCAGTGCTCAAAACCAAAGATATAGCCAAACTGTATGGCCCAAAATGGGCCCGATTTGGGCACAAGTAGATTTCAGGGTTATTTTTGAAATAGTATTTGACAGTCGACAAGCCCCTATCTATAATACGCCGACTTAAAGAATGGCTGCATAGCTCAGTTGGTAGAGCAACGGATTGAAAATCCGTGTGTCCCTGGTTCGATTCCAGGTGCAGCCACCATATATAGAGCAAGTCTTATTTGTCTAGTAAGATTTTCTCGTGCCGTATTGCGAGCGTGGTGGAATTGGTAGACACGCCAGATTTAGGTTCTGGTGCCTTTGGTGTGAGAGTTCGAGTCTCTCCGCTCGCACCATCTAAAAAGCCCTGATTAGCGTCCCCCCACGCTTTTCGGGGCTTTTTCTTTTTGCGCTTTTAAGTTTAGATTTGTTAATCTGTTTGATCCACCAACCCATCTATTTCAATGAGTCTAAAATCCTCATTACTCAGTTACCAAAGCGCTTGTTTTAGCTGTTCTAATATCTGCGGTTCGCCACTAAAATATCCCACGCCGTACATAATCAAATATTCACCACTCTGCTCGAATTCTCGTTTTCCATAATCTATAAATTCAATATCCAGTGCGCTGGTGACGTCTTCTAGGGCAAAAATTAAGTTGGTTTTTAAGGCTTGCTGGGTTTCGCCAAAGGCATAAATCGGTAAAGCGACTTGATTTTCTGGGTGCTTAAGTTCGAGTTTTAAAGTTTGGTATTTGGATTTTAAGCCTTCATAGCTTTCATCAATTGGCGAATTATCGACCGCCCCTAAATTAGATTTTGACTCGGTTTCGGGCTGATGAATCTCAACCGGCGTGCGACCCGATACGCCACCGCCTTTACCGCTTGCGCCCACGCGGGTGTCGTAATATTCGATACTAATATATTTGGGCGGCATACGCATGCTGGCGAGGAAAGCCGCATCCATTAAGTCTTGCAGGGTTTCTTCAGTCAGGTCATAACTGGCTGGAATCAACTGCATCGCGATTCGGATAAGTTCGTATGCCCCATCCTGCCGAACCGCTCCCAATTCTTCACGTATTTCTTGACGATCCATTTCTCGACCAGTGCGCAAGTCGTAAAACTTGACGCCTAAATATTTAGGCGGCACACGCATGTTAGAGGTAAACGCGCCTTCAAATAACGCATTAGCATCATCCGGATTCTGCAAAAACATTTGGATAATATCGAGCGCATGGCGCGGCGGTTCGTTGGTGGCGAGCACCAGGCCTGGTACCGAGAGGCTGCCGGCTAAAATTAGGCTGGTTAGAATAGTTGAGAAGCGTGTCATGATCAATTCCTTGTCACCAGGCCTGGTGGTTAACTCCATTAAATTCCTTGTGATATTATAACGGGTAAAGTGCGTTTAATGCTTTGATAAATCGACTTTAATAACGTTAAAGCCGATTAGGCTTTGTTCAACGTTAAGCGCTAGTTTTTGTTAAAATAACAAATTCGTAGCAAATTTTATTTTAACAACCTAGGAGTTAGCCATGCCTTTATTAGACAGTTTCCGCGTAGACCACACTATCATGCCCGCGCCTGCGGTGCGCGTAGCCAAGACCATGACAACACCAAAGGGCGATACCATCACGGTATTTGATTTACGTTTTTGCCATCCGAATAAAGAAATAATGGGCGAACGCGGTATTCATACACTGGAGCATTTATTTGCCGGCTTAATTCGTGAGCACTTAAATGGCGACGATGTTGAAATTATTGATGTGTCACCCATGGGTTGTCGCACCGGGTTTTACATGAGTTTGATTGGCACACCTGACGAAAAACGCGTCGGCGAGGCTTGGAAAAAAGCCATGCAAGATGTGCTGGAAGTCGAAAAAGAAGAAGATATTCCAGAGTTGAACGTTTATCAGTGCGGCACCTGCAATATGCATTCATTAGATGAAGCTAAACAAATCGCGCAAGGCATTCTTAAAAATGAAATTGGCGTGATGCGTAATGAGGATTTATTGTTAAGCGAAGACAAATTGCGTGAACTAGGCAACGCTGTATGACGATCGGCATTATTGGCGCAATGGAAGAAGAAGTCATTCTTCTGCGCGAACAGATCCAAAACCTCAAAACCCAGAAACTCGCGGGATTTGAGTTTTATAGTGGCCAGTTATCTGGACGTAATGTGGTGTTATTACGTTCAGGCATAGGCAAGGTCAATGCCGCGATGAGTACGACCTTGTTAATTGATCATTTTAAACCACATGCCATTATCAATACCGGTTCGGCCGGTGGTTTTCATACCGATTTAGAAGTCGGTGATATTGTGATTAGTAATTCGGTTTGCCATCATGATGTGGATGTTACACCATTTGGTTATGTGCATGGACAAGTGCCGGGTTTGCCGGCTTGTTTTATGCCAGACCGCAACTTAATTAATAAAGCCAAAGCCAGTATTGAAGCGCTCGGCGAAGTCAGTCACATGCACGGTTTAATCGCCAGTGGTGACCGCTTTATGCATCTAATTGAAGACGTCGATATGACACGCGGCAAATTTCCTGAAATGATTGCCTGCGAAATGGAAGCCGCCGCGGTGGCGCAAGTTTGTCATCAGTTTGAGGTGCCGTTTGTGGTGATCCGTGCCTTATCGGATATTGCCGGTAAAGAAAATGTGGTGGCATTTGACGCGTTTTTAGCCAAAGCCGCCGACCACTCTACCCGCGTGATTTTAGAAATGATTAAACAGTTTGATTAAGGAATACACATGAGCCAAATTGGTACGCCATTTTCGGCCACCGCCACCCGCGTTATGCTTTGCGGTGCCGGTGAGTTAGGTAAGGAAGTGGTGATTGAATTACAACGTTTAGGGGTCGAGGTCATTGCGGTAGACCGTTATGACAACGCCCCCGCGATGCAGGTCGCGGATCGTCACCACGTAATAAATATGTTGGATGGTCAAGCTTTGCGTGCGTTGGTTGAGCAAGAAAAACCCCACTATATCGTGCCTGAAATTGAGGCTATTGCGACCGATACCCTGGCCGAACTTGAAACCGAGGGCTTTCACGTTGTGCCCAGCGCACGAGCGACGCAATTAACCATGAACCGCGAAGGTATTCGTCGTTTAGCCGCCGAAACTTTAGGCTTACAAACCTCGCCTTACGAATTTGCCCAAACCGAAGACGAATTTGTTGAAGCGATCGCCAAAGTTGGCTTACCTTGTGTGGTCAAACCGATTATGAGCTCGTCTGGCAAAGGTCAAAGCGTGATTAAAACCCAAGACCAAATCCACCAGGCCTGGTTGTATGCGCAAGAAGGTGGTCGTGCCGGTAAAGGTAAAGTGATTGTCGAAGGCTTTGTGGATTTCGATTACGAAATCACGCTGCTCACAATTCAGCATAAAAATGGCACCTCGTTTTGTGCGCCGATTGGGCATGTGCAAATTGATGGCGATTATCGCCAGTCTTGGCAACCACACGCCATGTCTGCCAGCGCGTTAGCCAAAGCCGAACAGATGGCCAAAAAAGTCACCACTGAATTAGGCGGCTGGGGATTATTTGGCGTTGAATTGTTTGTTAAAGGCGATGAGGTAATCTTTAGTGAAGTCTCACCTCGCCCGCATGATACCGGCTTGGTGACCTTAATCTCGCAAGATTTGTCCGAGTTTGCTTTGCATGTGCGGGCGATTCTAGGTTTGCCAATTCCTAATATTAGTCAACATGGCCCATCCGCTTCTTGTGTAATTTTGCCTGAAGGCCAATCTAGCCAAACCGCCTTCGGCAACCTAGATCAAGCCTTGACTGAACCCGATACTCAATTGCGCTTATTTGGCAAGCCTGAAATCAGCGGGCGTCGGCGTATGGGTGTGGCATTGGCACGTGCTGAAACACTTGAAAAAGCGATTGAAAAAGCGACGCGCGCTGCGAATGCGGTGCAAGTAGCGTTTTAATCAAGCACCAGGCCTGGTGCTTGGCATAGTTAGTGCTTCAACCTGTGTGTTTTTAATAAAAAATACAACCCCTTAGGGGGTAACACACAGGGGAATAATATGATTAACACAAGCGTATATACAGAATCGACCGATCAGGCGATGCTGCAAGAATACACGCGTGATCCGGAAGTGGAACAGGTTTTAGCGGACAATCCGCGTAAAACCGTCTTACTTTTGCTTCAAGGTGCGGTAGATAAAGGCACGTTAGCCAAGGTTTGCCACGATGCCAATTCCTTGGTTGAAAAAGGTTTTCACCTTGGGCGTATGACCACCATTATCGACGCATTGCGTGATCGTTTATATCTAAGCCAAGAAACACCATTGGCATTTGACCTAGAAGCTTTATATCGCTATGCCGACCAGTGCGTGCAAGATGCCGTTTATGAAGCGGATACGACGCATCTCGACAGCGCCGTAGAAGTAATGACGGAGTTGCGTGATGCTTGGTATGAAATGTTAAAAACCACAGGTGAGATGGAAGCCGGTCAATAAACCGGTTTTAGCCCACTCGCATTGCACCCCCAAACCGGCAAGAATTGGCCGCTTGGGGGTTTTTTATTTATGAATTTTGACTGAGTGGCAACGAAATTCTAAAACAAGTTTTATGGACTTCATTTGCCAATTCGACTTGGCCGCCATGGGCCTCAACAATTGAACGCGTAATCGCTAAACCTAACCCCACGCCACCTTCATGCGAACGTTCTGGCTCGACTCGATAAAACCGATCAAATAAATGCGCGCGATGTTCTAATGGTATTTCGACCCCTTGGTTGGTGACTTCAATAATCGCATGATGATCTATTTGGCTCAACACCACATCAATTACCGAACCCGGATCAGCATAACGCACCGCATTTGATATTAAATTCGCTAACGCGCGTCCCAACATTACCGAATCACCCTGTACCACGGCATCACCTTCCAGCTTAATTTGGATGTTATGTTCACTCGCTAAAAGCTGGTAATAATCAATCACACGCTGGGCTTCGGCCGCTAAATTCACATGATCTTTGAGCGGAATTAAGGTGCCTTTGTCGGCTTTGGCTAAAAACAACATATCGCGGATCATGCGCCCCAAACATTCAAACTCTTCGATATTCGAAGCGAGCACTTCTTGATACTCTTCAATACTTCGGGCTTTACTTAACGCAACCTGAGATTGGGTTAATAAGGTGTTGACCGGGGTACGCAGTTCATGCGCAATATCGGCTGAAAACTGCGAAAGCCTCTGAAACGAAGCCTCAAGTCGATCAAGCATGGCATTAAACACGCCGGCCAGCTCACGTAATTCGGCGGGCAAATCCTGCAGCATTATTCGTTCGCCTAAATGCTCACTCGAAACCTTTGAAGCCAACTCCGACATGCGTTTAAGAGGCTTTAACGCGCGTTTCATCACCACCCACCCCAGTCCAGTCATCAACAGCACCGCTAAAATTAAGCTGACCCATAAAATTTGCATAAAATAATGTATAAAATGGTCATGATGATCGATATTTAACAACGTAAGTACACGCCATTCTGCCGAGGTTTGCTCGGTGCTTAATAAGCCTCGATAATGACTTCCACCCAAATAAAGACTAATCAGTTGATCGGTTTTTACTTGATCCCAACTAAGGTCGTATAAATTGACATTGGAGGCGTAATAAGGCTGGTTGTTCTTATCAAATAATATAAACTGCCAACCCAACTGGCGAGGTAAAAGATAGTCCAATTCACCGGTTAAAGCGACCGGATCCGAGCTGATTTCGGTGCGTTTAAGTTGATATTGAATTTGTTGCTGTTTGAGCTGAAGTTCACTCATATCCATTTCTTGAAAGTGGTGATCCACCGCTTGATTCAGGACCGCCCCAAAGCTGATCAACACCACCAAAGTAATGATCGAAAAAAACCATACTAAGCGACTGGTAAGTGACCTTTTCATTGGCTTGGATCCTCTAATAAATAGCCCATACCCCGCACCGTATGGATTAACTTGGGTTCGAAGGCTTCATCAACTTTGGCTCGTAAGCGCCGGATCGCGACTTCGACCACATTGGTATCACTATCAAAGTTCATATCCCAAACTTGGGCGGCAATTAAAGTGCGTGGTAGCACTTCGCCTTTACGACGCAATAGCAATTCCAATAACGCAAATTCTTTAGGTGTGAGTTCTAAGCGTTGGCCATGACGTGTCACTTTGTGCGCCACTAAGTCCATTTGTAAATCGGCCAAACTCAACTGATCTTGAACCGTGGTATTGCCGCGCCTAGACAGTACTCTAACGCGTGCTAGTAATTCAGCAAACGCAAACGGCTTAACTAAATAATCATCCGCCCCCAACTCCAGACCCTTGACTCGATCCTGTACCTGATCTCGGGCGGTTAAAAATAAAACCGGCCAGTTGCGATCTTGTTTGCGCATGGCTTGCAGCAATTGCCAACCATCTAAACCCGGTAGCATGACGTCTAGAATTGCCAGATCAAAATCCTCTTCTAACGCTAAATGCAAACCGTCTAACCCATCTCGAGCCAAGCTTACATTAAACCCGGCTTCGCTTAGGCCCTGTTTCAGATAATCGGCGGTTTTTGCTTCGTCTTCAACTAATAAGATCTTCATATCACTTGCTTTATTTGCGTGTTTAAGTTTATGGCAGATGGCTTTTTATACAAAAACCAAATCCATAGCAGAGAATCGAACGTCCGTT
>NZ_JACUTY010000004.1 GCF_014859555.1 Thiomicrospira sp.
ATCGCCAAGCTCCATACATCTAAAAACCCCTCGCATGAGGGGTTTTTTTTTGCCTTAATTTTCCATTTTTATATCTTGTCATTAACTAGTGGCTTATCATTAGACTTCTCTGGCTTTTAAGCTTTAACTTCTTTAAAATGTAAAAAGAATTATTTGGATAAAAGAGATGTATAGAGCTTTTTTTGATTTGTCTGATTTGCCATTTCGATCTACCCCTGATTTAGATTATTTTTACAAAGATGCTGATCGTGAAGAAGTAGTGTCGGCTATTTTGTATTCGTTAGACAGGGGCGATGGCATTATAAAAGTAGTCGGTGAGGTTGGTAGCGGTAAAACGACTATTTTACGCAGGCTAAGCCAGAAATTGTCGGTTGATTATCAGATTGTTTATATCAACTCTCCTAACCTGTTACCGCATGATATTTTATTTTTTATCTGCCATGAATTTGGTATTAACGTTCATGAAAATGAGCAAAAATTTTTTTTGATTTCCAAGTTACGCGATTTTTTTATCCAACAGCATGCCTTGGGGCGTCAACCTTTGATTTTAATTGATGAAGCTCAAGCTATGCCGATTGAAACCTTGGAGGAAGTTAGGCTATTGCTCAACTTGGAAACCGAACAACACAAACTTGTACAGATTGTGTTGTTTGGTCAGCCAGAGTTGGATACGGTTTTATCTAGGCCCGAAATTCGACAATTTCAAAGTCGAATTTCGCATGCCATATATTTACCTGCATTTGGTGTTTCGGATGTTAAGTCTTATTTAAATTTTCGTATGCGTAAAGCCGGTTATCAGGGGCAGGATTTATTTAGTGTAAAAGTTGCTAAACTTATTTCTAAGTTATCTAAAGGTTTACCTAGGGATATTCATGTTTTAGCGGATCGTGCTTTATTGGCGGCCTATTCTGAAGGAACGAAGTTTATAAAGCCTAGTCATATATCTAAAACAGGTTTTTTAATAAAACCAATTTGGGCAGGGCTAGTATTCGTAGTTAGTATTTTTATAGTCGCTTGGATGGTGTTTTATTTTAAGGCTTCCCCGCTTAATCACGAAGATGTTATTAATGTTCCTGAGACTAACGCACTAACATTGAAACTAGAAGAGTTTCAATCAACTACGGTGGTCAACTTAGATGTGAAAAACTTGAGTTCTATATCTAAATATAACGCTGTTATTGAGTCAAATATTAGCTTAATACAGTCTAATTCGACCATGCTTTATAGTGTGCAGTTGATGACAGCAGAACTGGCTAGTTTAGATGGTACGCTTAAAACAATGCAAACTTATGATTGGATTGATCCTGACCAACTATTTTATTCAATCAATCCTAAACGCGGTCAGTTCACTCTATACTATGGTTTTTACAGCGGTTATAGCTTGGCTATAAAGTTTATTGAGTCTTTGCCAAATTATATTTTGTCAAGCCAACCATTTATCGTGTCAAAATCTCAGGTATTAAGTTATTTATCAGAATCAATACAAACCGATCAAAAACCAAATAACCAACTTTAAGAGGTGAGTGTGAAAAACTTCCGAGTACATCTAGTCATTCTGTTAAGTTTGTTGTTTGGTTTAGTTGCATGCTCTGGTCAGCCTGTAAACAACAATGATCGGGGTTTGGAAACGGCTAATAAGCCATCGGTCACGGATGGGCATTTAACAGCTCAGTCACGCCCAATAGAGTCCATTTCGGACTCAAGCGTTCCTAGTATTGTTAGTGCAAGAGCTTATAACATTCCACCGAAACCAGAAGTTTCATTACCTAGCTATAGCCTAACGGCCTTTGATGCGCCAGTGCATGAAATTATTTATCGGCTCTCTGAGATGTCTGGTTATGAAGTCGATATCTGGCCGGGTGTTGAGGGGAAATTAACCATTAATGCGATTAATCAGCCATTAAAGTCGATCTTAAAAAGAATATCGGATCAGTTGGATTTGATCGTGGATGTCGATAAAGATTTGATTCAGGTTAAGCCGGATAAAGCGTATTGGAAACATTATCGTATTGATTATGTAAACATCAAACGTTCAAGTCGTGATTCTATCGTGATGAATATGACGGTGGGTGGTTCGGTTAATCCAACCCAAGGCGGGCAGTCTACAGGCAGTCGATCAAGTGTTGAAGTGGCGTCTGTACATGACTTTTGGTCAACGCTACGTTCAAGTTTATTAAGTATGACTTATGATCGAACCACCAGGCCTGGTGGTTCCAGTATTACAGCTGGTCAAGCCAATGTATTAAATGTGGCTCAATCTCCAGATTTAACGGGCTCATTCGACTCAGGTTCTAATGTTAATCCAAATCGTTCTATACAAAATAACAGCAGTACGGTCGTAATTAATCCAGAAGCTGGCCTGGTATTGGTGTATGCCACTAATAAACGTCATCACCAAGTTCAGCATTATATTGACTCTATAACTCAGCGTTCTGAACGTCAGGTGATGATAGAAGCTTCGGTGGTTGAGGTGGTGTTATCTGAAAACCATCAATCTGGAATTGACTGGTCCACGTCTGGATTTAGAAACTTGTCAAACCGTGAGGCTTTAATGGCGTTACCGGGGGCTGAGCCAATGGCTGACAATGTTTTTACGGCCACCCTGGGGAATGATGTGGGTTTAGATTTAAATGTCGGCTTAAAAGCACTCGAAGAATATGGCGATGTTCAAGTGTTATCGAGTCCAAAGATAATGGCGGTGAATAACCAAACCGCCTTATTGAAGGTGGTGGACAACCAAGTTTATTTCACTATTGATGTTTCTCGATCTACAAGCACGGCCGGTACGGACGTGACCTATTCAACCAGTGTTCATACTGTGCCGGTTGGCTTTATGATGAGTATGACACCGTTTGTGAGTGATCAGCGCGAAGTGTCTTTAAATATTAGACCCACTATTTCAAGAATTATAGGCCGGGTTAATGATCCCAATCCTGATTTATTTGAAGTGGGCGCGGTAAGTTCGATACCGATTGTGCAAGAGCGTGAGATGGAAACGGTGCTAAAGTTGCGTGATATGCAGACGGCGGTAATTGGTGGATTAATTGAAGATCGCCAAGATAATTTGGAGTCAGGTTTACCGTGGTTATCTCGCATTCCTATTTTTGGCAATTTATTATTTGGTTATTCTGAGCGTAAAACATCGAAGACCGAATTGGTTATTTTTATTCGCCCTATTATTGTGGATCGCCCTGACATTGAATCGGGTGATTTAAAGTCGTTCCGTAGCTTGCTTGAAAAACGCACGGGAGCGTCTGAATGAGTGTCTTATTAGACGCACTTAAAAAAGCCGCGGCCGAAAAGAAAGCCAAGCAAGAAGGTAAGAGTCAAGTTGAAAAAGATGTGGACATCAGTAATGCTGCAATCTTGGCAGATTCTGAGGGTTTTTGTTCCGAAGCGAAAGCGAAAGCGGAATTAGAGGCAAGAGTGTTAGCTTTCGCTGAGGCTTCAACAAGCCAAGCGCTTGCCGAACCAACTAAAACGGATCCTAATCCAGAAAGTCGAACGGGAGGTCAAGGTTCGTTTCAGGCCGATTCTAGCTCGGTTTCTGCTGTGCCAAGCCCCGAACCCGTCACTAAGGCGTCAAAACCGATTTCAACAGCGTCTAAATTTAAATTGGCTGAGTCAGAGGTGGCATCGGCTCCATCCTATCCGTCTGCTTCCTCAAAAATTATGGATGTATTAAGTGATATCCCAGATTTGCCTGGAGTCGCTGAAAAACATGGCCAATCCGTTAAAACGCTTAATTCCGATTCTGAACCATCGGTGCCAAAGATGGCGGATCAACCGAAAACCAACCAAGGGCAAAACGCCAGTAGCAAACAGTCGGAGCTGGAAGCCTTGTTTAAACCGGGCAACCAGGTCTCATCTGCGCAGCGGGCATTGCAGTCCAAGCAGGTAAAAAAACTATTTTCACCAGCTTTAACCACAACATTAAAACCGCTTAAATCCTCAATAACGCGCAAGATTTATATTTATTTTATGGTGATTAGCGCCTTTGTAGCGGTACTAATATATTTCGCGCTGTTTATTTTTCAAGACTTGGAACGTAAATATGACCAACAGTTGGTTCAGTTTACATCAAGCATAGAAAAACCGATTATACCCACACAAGACAAGACACAAAACGTATTTGAAAATGTCAGTGCTTCACCAAAATCCGAAGTAGATATTTATAATCGGCTGGATGATAAGCAATCCAAGCAGGTTGACGATTTGAATGCGGAACCTCAAACGACCCAACCCAACAGAACTAGATCGACAGCGGCGCCTAAAGAAAGGCTTAGTCCGCAGCAAACCACCAGGCCTGGTGCAAATATAGAACTGAATCGAATAGAAAAGCTGGCTGAAAATGAATTGGCCTATCAGGCTTATTTAAGGTCGGATTTTGACAAGGCGGAAATCCATTATCGAAGAGGCCTGGCGGATAACCCTAATAGTAAGAACAGCCAAATTGGTTTGGCCGCGGTAGCGGCTCAGCGACAGGACTATGAGCAAGCGATGTCTTTTTATTATAGAGTTCTGCAACAACATCCAGAGGATGTAGACGCCCTGCAAGGCATTGCGTCTATCGCGGCCGAACTTGGAAACCAGGAAGCCACACTTAATGATTTGATTGGTTTGGCCAGACGTTATCCTGACTCGGCTACTTTGCAGTTTGCCTTGGGTAATCAGTATGCGCAGCGCCAAGATTGGTTTAAAGCACAGCAACATTATTTTGATAGCGTACGTTTAGAGCAAAATAATCCGGATTACCGATTAAATTTAGCCGTTAGTTTGGATCATCTTGGGCAGCTAGAGCAGGCGTTAGAACACTATAAGCACAGCTTGGCGTTAGCGGGAAATGACTCGTCTGCCCAGTTTAATAGCGTAGCTGTTTACCAGCGGGTTAAGCTGCTGCAAACTTTTATGGAACAGGATTAAACATGGCTCAACCAATGCGCTTAGGTGACAAACTGATTCACGAAGGTTATATCAATGCCGATCAGCTAAGAATTGCTTTAACCGAACAACGCCGAACCGGTAAAAAACTCGGCGAGATTTTTGTTTACCTTGGGTTTATGACCGAAGAGCAGTCGCGTGAAGCGGTGGGTGAGTCAACCGGTTATGACTCTATGAGCATTAAAGGCATCGTACCAGATTTAAGTGCATTAGCCACTCTAACCGAAACGTTTGCGCGCGCTAACCAGATATTACCAATTAGTTTACGCGATGATCTACTTAAACTGGCGATGAGTAACCCAGAAGACATTTTGTTGCTGGATAAAGTTCGTCGAAATTTAAAACGCTCCGATTTACGATTGCAGCCGGTGCTGGTGGCTGAGTCAGAAATTCAATTCGCGATTGATCATTATTATGGTTACGAGTTATCAATTGATGGCATTCTAAACGAACTGGAAACGGGTCAAGTCGATATTCATGCCTTGTCGGAAACCGACGAATATTCGCAGCCCATGGTGCGTTTGGTCGATAGTTTATTGACCGACGCGGTTAAGCGCGAGGCCTCTGACATTCATTTTGAACCCGAAGAATACTATGTGCGTGTTCGTTATCGAATTGATGGGGTGCTGCAAGAAGTTCGCCTGCTTCATAAGTCACTTTGGTCGGGCCTGGTGGTGCGATTAAAAGTTATATCAAGCCTAGATTTGACCGATCAACGTTTGCCTCAAGATGGTCACATGGATTTAGTAGTCATGGGGCGCCGCATCGATTTTAGGGTTTCATCCTTACCCGGTACACAAGGTGAAAACTTTGTGTTGCGTATTTTGGATCGCGAAAAAGGTATCGTGCCTTTGGATGCTTTGGGTTTAGATCCGGATGCGTATCAAGAAGTAAAAATAATGATGAGTCGACCAAATGGCATTTTCTTGGTTACGGGGCCGACTGGTTCAGGTAAAACCACCACCTTATATTCGATTTTAAATGAAGTGAATGATGTCGGGGTTAATATTATGACCCTGGAAGACCCAGTGGAATACCCCATGTCGTTAATTCGTCAAACGGCCGTGAATGACGATATCGGTTTGACGTTTGCGCGCGGTATTCGAGCTTTATTACGTCAAGATCCGGATATTATTTTAATTGGTGAAATACGTGATACCGAAACCGCTGAAATGGCTTTTCGTGCAGCGATGACCGGTCACCAGGTTTTTGCGACCCTGCATACAAACTCGGCACTTGGAACGATTCCGCGTTTGTTGGATATTGGCGTACCTTCGACCGTGTTGGCTGGCAATATTATTGGTATTGTGGCTCAACGTTTGGCGCGAAAACTTTGCCCTCATTGTAAACAACCTTATACCCCCGATGCATTTGAAGCCCAGCTGGTCGGCTTAGAGGACAATGAGCATGCCGTGTTATACAAAGCCGTGGGTTGCGACAAGTGTAATGACATAGGTTATAAAGGGCGGCTTGCGATTTTGGAAACCTTACGCTTTACCAATGAAATTGATGATTTATTGTTGGATGAAGCGCCCACCCATGTCTTGCTGAAACAAGCCAAAAAACAGGGCTTCAGAACCTTGACTGAGAGTGCGGTGAGTTGGGTGCGGCGAGGTGAAACCACACTAGATGAAATCAGCCGCGTGGTTAACTTAACCGAGTTGATATAAGGGCTGAGTATGCAAATATATCAATTTTCCGGCATTAATCGCTATGGTGAAAGGGTTCGCGGCCAAATCGAAGGTAAGAATCAAGCCGAAGTTGAGCAAAAACTTCAAGCCTCTAAAATTGATATTTTGAGTCTTAAACCCAAGGGTCGAGGGCTAAAACTGTTTAAACAGACGAAAATAACACGTAAAGAAATCATTGCGATTACCTTTCAGTTTGAACAGCTTTTACGCGCAGGTGTACCCTTAATGGAGATTCTGGCCGATTTACGCGATTCATTCGAGAATCATGCAGTAAAAGAAATGCTCGATTTTATTTATCAATCCATGGAAGGTGGTGAAACCTTTTCACATGCCTTGCAAAGTTATCGTGATGTGTTTGGCGATGTGTATATTTCTTTGGTATCAGTCGGCGAACAAACCGGCCAATTGGAAGTCATTTTAGCCGACTTGGCCAATATGTTGAAGTGGGAAGATGAGCTGTTGGCTAAAGCCAAAAAAGTCATGATCTACCCCGCCATTGTGAGTCTTGTTGTGCTGGGTGTGGTGTTATTGATGATGGTGTTTGTGGTGCCCGAGTTGCTGGGTTTTATCAGTCAAATGGGTGGTGAATTAGGCGCCTCAACGCGCGCATTAATTGCGACATCGAGCTTTATTCAAAATAACATTTTATTTTTGTTAGCGGCCCCCTTTGTATTGGTTTTTATATTTAAAGCTTGGTTGAAACGTTCTGAAATGTTTCGGATTCAGTTTGATAAAGCCAAGTTTAAAATTAAGATTATTGGCCCGGTACTTTATAAATTGAAAATTGCGCGTTTAGCCAATTCATTGGCGGTTATGTACAGCGCGGGCATGAGTTTTACTGAAAGCATGAAGTTGGCCTCAAAAGTCGTGGATAACACTTATATGGAAAAAAATGTACTGATGGCGATTCGTTTGATTAAAGAAGGCGAACCGATTCATCAAGCCTTTGCGACGGCCAACGTATTTCCACCACTTGGGGTACGCATGGTTAAGGTAGGCGAACGCAGTGGTCAAATGGACGAGTCGTTAAAAAATGTGAGTTATTTTTATGATCGCGAAGCCAAAGAAAGTATTGAGAAGATAGAACCCGCGATAGAGCCGTTATTAACCATAATTATGGCGGTGATAGTAGGCTGGGTTATGATGGCCGTGCTTGGGCCAGTTTACGATACGATTACTCAGGTTCAATTTTAAGGTCAGCTTATGCGTTATGTACTTTATGCAATGGATCATCACTTAGAAGCGTTTCAATTTCGAGGAAAACGCATCGTTGGTCATAAGTCGTTTAACTGGCCAGACGTGTCGGAGTTTGTATCCAGTTTAGCGCTAAACGCACAAATTAGTGTCATTCTGGATGTAGTTGATGAGGATCTTCAGGTTGAGTTCATGCCTAGACTTTTGCCTTGGGAAAAGTGGGCGTTACAAACGCGTTTAGCTACTAAGTCACGTCAAAAAGGCGCCAGCGTGCAACGCTTTATTTGGACTGGACAACGTCAAACCAATGAAGATAACCGTGCAGAGGAAATGTTGTTGACAGTCGCACTTTATTCTTCTAATGCCGTTTCAAATCTGATGAGTCAATTAAGCGAATCAAATTATATTTGGACGAGTTTGCATTCCTCCGCTTTCTTGCTAAAACGCTTGTTGCGATCTTATATGAAAGGTCAGCTTAAGCTAACCGCTAACCAAACCAAGGCACCTATTTTATTAGTGGTTAGAATGTCAGAGCGCCATTATCGTCAATGCTTTTTTCTAAATGGCCATCTGCGTTTAACGCGGATTGTGGAGATCAAAAAAGATCAGGAAACCGATTTGTCGAAAGTTGAATTTTTGGCACAAGAGTCTAAGTTGGCAACCCGATTTATTTACAGTCAAAAAATTCTGCCGCAAGGTGCGCCTTTTAATTACATTATAGTTGATCATGTTGATGAAAGTTTGGTGGAAAACTTTTGGTCAATTTTTGAAAAGGCCGGTGTCATCTCACCACGCTGGGATAAAGCGTTGCATTTCTTTGATGTCGTCAACCTAGTTAACCGAGTTAGCATGCCCACGGATGATTTATGTTATGGCAATGCGGTGTTGGCGCAATCATTGCAAGCAGGTTGGGTGCCATCTTTCTTTTCAAACCCGGCGATAAAGAAGGTGAATCGATTTCGATACGCTGGCTTTGCACTTAAGATATTGGCCGGTTTAGTCGTGATTGCGATCGGATTTGGGGTAGTAAAGTCCAGTTTAGAGGACCGTTTTTTGGATCGCCAGCAGGACTTATTTCAGCAGGTCGAGCAGTCACTACAGATTCAAAAAAAACATCTAATTGCTGAGCTCGAAGGTCAGGTGAAATCGCAAGATATGCAAGCCGCGGTTCAGTTTTCAGATCAGTTGAATAAAATGACGACGGCACAGCCTTACGGACTCGACTTGGTTGCATTGGCTGAATTATTGAGTCGCCATCCAAAAATTAAAATTGAACAGATTCGCTGGCAGCCGCTTAATCAATTTGATGATAATCAACTTAAAGTCACGGTCCGAGGCCAGGTGCACCCATTTGACGGTCAATATAAGCCCATTACACAAGCTTTAAATGCACTAGAATCTGATTTGACTGACCACCCCAGTATTGATCAAATCGTGTTTTTACAAAAGCCATTTAGTGAAGATCAGTCGCAAGGCCAGAGTCTACAGGTTGGGCGAGATACGCGTGCTTTGCCGTTTAGCTTAGAGTGGGTTATGCACGCGCGACAAACGCTGAAGGATACGCCATGAAGAAGCTAGACCTGGGTTTTAGTACTCAATATTTTCAGCGCTTAATACTCTGGCCGTTTTTAGGGTTGGTTTTTTCCTTGATTTTAAGTTGGGTTGTGTATGACCAGTTTCTTAAGCGAGTCAGTTTACAAACTCAGCAGGTCTATCTTCAAGAGCAGCAGGTTAATCAGTTGATGCGACAGGTTGGGCAGTTAAAACAAGAGGTGAGTGTTAAGCAAGCACACCAGCTGCGTTTTGAGGCCATTAAACAGCAGGGCTTTGACCAACCTATTGATCGCGTGCTTTGGACCGATAGCTTAAATCAGGTCAGCCAGGCCTGGTTGTTAAGCGGTTTGAGTGTACAGTTTGAAGCCGAAAAGCGTTTGAATGCTTCAGATGTTAAGCAGCTTCCAGTATCTCGGCCGATTTTTTATAGCCATAAAATGATGCTTAATTTGAGATTGCAAACCGATGCGGACTATTTAAAATTAATGGATTGGTTACGTCAAAATGTAAGCCCATTTTTTTTAGTTGAGCATTGTGATATTCAGCTTCAGCGTACCGGCGTTGGGGTTGAAATGAGCTTAAAACCGGAGCAGGGTAATGTGGTAATGCGTTGTGGTTTACAACTGTTGCGAGCTGAACCGGCTAGTTTTGATCCTAAGGAATGGCGTTAATTATGTGGGTTGATCAAAAGAAAGCCAGTTTCAACTTAAAAAAACAAACATTTAAAATCCATATGGTTCGACTGATTGTTCTCATGAGTTTGTGTGTGTCGGCGCCGATTCAAGCTCAAATTGCCAGTTTGTTAATGACGCCTGAGCAGCGTCAATTGATAGATTTTGAACGCCAAGCCTATTTAACCAAACCCATCGTAAAAAAAGATGATAAAACACCCGAAAAAATTGAAGCACCAGGCCTGGTGATGGAAGGGGGAACGCTTTTTGTCAGCGCTATTTTGCAACAGAATGGCCATAAACGTGTCCAAATCAACGGCGTGATTTATAAAGCCCCCGAGTCTAAATTGGGTGTTCAGGTCCATCGGATTGACGATCAAAGCGTTACCCTAACAACAAATGGCAAGTGGGGTCGAGCCAAAATTGGTGTGTTATATGATTTAAATGATTGGCCGAACCCGCCAGAGAGCAAAATTAAAACCCGACGCTGAGTCCGTCTAACCAGCGAGATGAATATATCTAGAGGAGTCTTGGGTTTGAGATAAAAACTTCTTATAAGTGTTTGGTTATATTCTATTAAAATCGGCTTGCAATTTGCGAGCAAACACGTCAGAATTACCAACGCTAGAGAGGCAAAACCTATTTGGAGTATTCAATGAAACAATTAACTCTTAAAGCTTTGTTTCTGTCAGGTGTTGCGGCATTCTCAATGAATGTTCATGCTGCTTCTGTCTATGATCAGTGTGTTGGTGATGCACAAAAGCTAATTGCAGCGGGTATCGAGGGTGGTAACACAGCGGCACGTGAAGTGCAGCAGTCTACTACTATTGATCAGTGCAAAGCCGCATTAACTGAGATCGAAGCTAAGTATGAAAGCCAGTATAAATATGAAAAAGACGGTAAGCAGTACGTACGTGCTCCTTATTCAGTCATGACGGCAGCTGATCGTGAAAAGTGGGCAACCCTTTTCAACGCGATCGACACCAAAAATTTCATGGGCGTTCGTTACCTGATGGCTGTTTACTATCGTCAATAAAATCCCTTCTATTGACAATAGGTGATGCTATCTCGAAAAGCCGGTTTAATAACCGGCTTTTTTTATGCCAAAAATAATCCTAAAATATGGATGTGTTGTGACTACTAAAAACCTCTTCGCACAAGTCTATGAATGTTTAATGTGTTCCGAACTGGATCACAAAGTACGTTTGTTGGATGGACTGTTAGTTGACTGGACCGAACAGCGTTTTAATTTTGAGCCACACGATAAAGTCGAACGGATTAAGGATCCAGGGCGTCCGCCCAAGCCCAAGTTAGTCGCGCCCAAGCAATTATTGCGCCGTCGAATAGGTTCGCCAGAAGGCCATGCGGCCTTGATGCATGCGATTGCTCATATCGAGTTTAATGCCATTAACTTAGCCTTGGATGCGGTCTATCGTTTTCAGGATATGCCACGTGATTATTATGCCGACTGGCTTGGTGTGGCGGGAGAGGAGGCTTATCACTTTCAAATGATCCGAGAACATTTGTTTAATTTAGGCTGTGAATATGGCGATTTGAGCGCTCATAACGGACTTTGGCTAACCACTTACGAAACCGATCATGATGTGTTGGTACGTATGGCGATGGTGCCACGTACGCTAGAAGCGCGGGGTTTGGATGTAACGCCCGATATGATTAAACGCTTGCGTGCGATTGGCGACCATCGAGGGGTGGAAATTTTAAAAATTTTATTACGCGATGAAATCGGCCACGTAGCGGTCGGTACACGTTGGTATCGTTATGTGTGTGACCAGCGTGGCTTAAACCCATTTGACGAATTTCAGACAATTTTAACGACTTTTTTTCATGGAGATATTCGTGGGCCATTTAACTACGAGGCACGACAGCAAGCCGGTTTTTCAGAACAAGAGATTGCTTGGCTAAAATCCATGGAAGCGCAAACCTTTGAGAAAGTCGATGGCTGAGTTACCTCCTATTCGGCTGTCGGAAGCACAGCGCACACGTATTCAATTGCGCCATAAAGCCTCAATTGAACGTTTTGGTTATCATCCTCAAGCCCTGTTTTGGTCAGATCAAGACGTGCAAAAAATGCGCTTTGAGGTGTTGGCAAATTTAATACCATCGGTTGAAAAATCCAACCACCAGGCCTGGTCTATACTGGATGTTGGCTGCGGATTTGCAGACTTTTACGCCTATTTAAATCAAGCCGGTTATCGCATAAATTACACGGGTGTGGATGTATCACCGGACATGATTTACAGTGCCGGTTGTTTGCATCCAGACATCCAGTTATTTGAAGGTGAGCTGGCGGATCAAGGGTTTGAAAAGAATTCATTCGATTTCGTATTCTTGTCGGGCGCTTTAAATGAAGTGGTGGACGAAACCGGTGCTTATGCCAAATCGGTAATTCGAGATTTATACCGAATTGCGCGTTTGGGTGTGGGGTTTAATTTGTTAAATAAACACAATTCTTGGATTCAATCACGAGCGGATTTACAAAGTTTTTATCCCGCGTCGATTGCGGCTTTTTGTGAGCGATTTGCGTATAAAGTGGATTGGCGTTCAGACTACTTAGCCAATGACTTTAGTGTGTTTTTAAGAAAAAAAGTGGACGTTAAATCATGCGTTTAGGGATCGATTTAGGCGGCACAAAAATTGAAATTGTGGCATTAGATGCGCATAACGAAATTTGTCTACGCGAACGAGTGATGGCACCAAAAGGTTGTTATGTCGATACTTTAGAGGCCATGGTTACTCTAGTGCATCAAGCTGAACATGCGCTTGGTCAAACCGGAAGTGTTGGAGTGGGTATTCCCGGTGCGATTTCGGCTAAAACCGGTCGGGTTAAAAATGCTAACTCAACCTGGTTAATTGGCGAAGACTTGCGGGGCGATTTGCAAACTCGCTTAGGGCGTGAAGTACGGATTGCCAACGATGCCAATTGCTTTGCACTTTCAGAGGCTTCGCAAGGCGCCGCCCAGCAAGCGCAAAGCGTATTTGGTGTGATAGTCGGAACTGGCTGTGGCGGTGGCCTGGTGGTAAATGGACAGATCTTGGCGGGTGCGAATGCGATAGCCGGTGAGTGGGGGCATAATCCTTTGCCTTGGTCTACAGAACAAGACGTGAATGTGGCGTGTTATTGTGGTCAACAAAATTGCATCGAAACCTTTTTATCAGGAACAGGCTTAGCCCAGCGTTATGCAGGTTATACGGGCGAACAATGCACGGCGCAGCAAATTGTCGGTTTAATGCGAGAAGGTTATTCACCTGCGGTGCAGATGATGGATCGCTATTATAATTGGATGGCGAAAGGTTTAGCCTCAGTGATAAATGTGTTTGACCCTGAAGTGATTGTGCTGGGCGGCGGATTAAGCCAGGTCAATGAACTTTACGCCGAAGTACCCAAACGCTGGGCACAATGGGTATTTAGCGATCAGGTTGTGACCGAATTAAAACCCCCGATGTTCGGGGATTCAAGTGGTGTGATGGGCGCCGCTTGGTTATGGGGACAAGGGGAGGAATAAAAACATGAAAACATTGGTTGAGTTAGAAGAGTTGGAACAGTTGATTAACCAACAACCAGGCCTGGTGGTGTTGTTTGGTGGCGAGCATTGCAGCGTTTGTCAGGTGATTAAACCCAAGCTTGAAACGATGTTAGCAGAGCGTTATCCTTTGTTGCAAGTGGTGTATATTGATTGTCAGCAGAGTCAAACCTTGTGTGCGCAAAAGTCGGTATTTAGCTTGCCGGTGGTGCAGGTGTATTTTGATCGTCAGCGTTTTATTGAAAAGGCGCGCAGCTTTAGCTTAGCGGCTTTACTGGATGAAATTCAACGCCCATATGAGTTATTGTTCAATATTTCAGAATAACCTAAAGCACCAGGCTTGGTGCTTTAGGTTTGCAGTTTAAAAATCAATAAAATTGATAATGTTTTAGCACCGCTTGTTTGACCTGCCACTGGCAATTCAAATCCGCCGGAAAAGTCACTAGATCACCCGCTTTAATCAGTACAGCTTTGCCTTGTTCAGGGGTGACTAACACTTCGCCTTTAATTAAATAACACACTTCGGTGGCGTCATAATGCCAATCAAATTCGGATGGCTGTTTTTGCCAGGTTGGCCAGTGCTGAACGCCCAGTTTATCAAGTTCAATTTGACTGGGTTGTGATTGAATAACAATGGGTGACATAATTGTTTCCTTGGGTTTTGCGCAGATTGGCCGTTATTCTAGCAAACACTTGATAAAAATTACTAAGAAAAGGCGGTCGCTATGTTTGTGGTTTATAGTCCAGAAGGGCGCAATTTTATAGGCGCGGAGCCTACCAATAAGGCCGCCAAGGTTAATCCGGTTACACCAGTGGAATTTAATGAAACCATGCTGGAGTTGGATAAGGATTATCCGGGAGAAGCGCAGCGTCATCAACGCGCCAATTATGCGTTAGGTCAATATCAAAAACAGCTTGAAACCATGACGGATCGGCATGTTGTGGTGACGGTATCCGAGATCATGTCCAGTTCGGTGATCAGTTTGCCGCCAACGGCGACCTTAACGGAGGTCTGGAATATTATGCAGCAACGAAAAATTCAACATATTCCCGTAGTGGATGGCGAGAGACTGGTGGGTATCTGTTCATCACAGGAGCTGTTACGTCATGTGATTGTGAATCAGTCGAACCAAATTGAAACGCCGGCGGATCGAGCAATTATGGAAATTGCTAATCCAGAAGTGGTGACGACCTTAGCAAATGTGGATGTACGACGAGTGGCGTTTATTATGAGCCAGTATCGGATAGGTTCTTTACCCGTGATGTCGGAAGATGGATATAAAATGATTGGTATCATTACGCGTACAGATTTAATCAAGCGGCTGGCTAAACTGCCACCGCTTGAAATATACGCTTAAGTAGGTGTTGAATTAATTATTCAGCGCTGTCGGCTTGTTGGGATTTAGCCACGTCTTCGTGAACTTTTTGCATGTCTAAACCGCGCAACTGTTCAATGGCTTCTTCAAGGTTGCTGGCAGGAATCGCACCCGGATTGGCATAAACCACGACTTTTTCACGCATTAAGGCGATAGTCGGAATCGAACGAACCTGAAACATGCCCGCTAACTCTTGTTCTTCTTCTACATTAATTTTAGCAAACACAATATCAGGGTGTTTTTCAGAAACTTCTTCAAAAACCGGACCAAACTGTTTGCATGGACCACACCATTCCGCCCAAAAGTCTAAAATAACCATGTCGTTATTATTAATGGTTTCGTCAAATTGGGCTAAGGTAAGATTGATTACGGCCATGGGGTTTCCTTTCTTTCGTTTATAAATTTTGAGTCGGTTTTTACACCAAAGGGGTGCCGCCTTGCGTGAGCTTGGCTGGATCTAAATAACCTAATAACGTGGCTTCATCCAAATCCGTCATTTCTAAGGCCACTTCAAGCACAGGGCGTGCGCTACGGTAAGCTTCCTTGGCAATCGCGGCCCCTTTTTCATAGCCTACCACAGTATTTAAAGCGGTGACTAGGATTGGATTAACGTCTAAGGCTTTTTTAAGTTGGGCTTGATTGACCTCAAATCCGGCGATGGCTTGATCGGCCAGTTGTCTAGCGGCATTGCTGGCCAAGTTTAAACTGCTGAGTAAATTATCCGCGATCATGGGTAACATCACATTAAGTTGGAAGTTGCCCGACTGCGCCCCAATCGTGATCGCGGTATGGTTGCCGGTCATTTGGGCGGCCACCATCGCCACGGCCTCCGGAATGACCGGGTTGACTTTGCCTGGCATAATCGAACTGCCCGGCTGTAACGCTGGTAATTGAATTTCACCTAAACCAGCTAAGGGGCCTGAGTTCATCCAGCGTAAATCGTTTGCAATTTTCATCAGGCTCGCGGCGAGTACATTCAGCTGTCCACTCAGCTCAAGTGCCGTATCTTGAGAGCTTAAACCAACAAATAAGTTGGCCATAGGTGAAAAGGTTTGCTGGGTTAAAAACGACAGTTTTTCACAAAAAAGTTTTGAAAATTCAGGGTGAGCGTTAATGCCTGTGCCTACCGCCGTGCCACCTTGTGGCAAGGCCAATAAACGTACTTGCGTGCTTTCAAGACGTGCAATATTGTCGGTTATTTGGGCTCGCCAAGCGGATAATTCTTGGCTAAAGCGAATCGGCATCGCATCCATTAAATGGGTGCGGCCGGTCTTCACTACGTCTTGAAGTTGATCTTCACGTGTTTTAATCGTGCCAACCAAATGCTTTAAACTCGGAATCAATTGTTGGTTTAAAACTAACGCTGCGCTAACGTGAATGCTGCTTGGAATAACATCGTTCGAGCTTTGGCTCATATTGACATCATCATTCGGGTGAATCTTAACCTGGGTGAGTTGATAGGCTAAATTCGCAATCACCTCATTTATGTTCATATTGGTACTAGTACCTGAACCGGTTTGAAACACATCGACCGGAAACTGCTGGTCATGCTGGCCGCTTAAAATTTGCTTGACGGCTTGTTCAATCGCATCTACTTTAGTTTTATCAAGTTGCTTTAACGCTAGATTGGCTTGTGCGCAGGCAAGTTTGATATAGGCAAGGGCGTGAATAAAAGCCGGTGAAAGCCCACGCCCACTAATAGGAAAGTTATTGATTGCGCGCTGAGTTTGTGCGCCATAAAGTGCGTTGACGGGAACTTCAAGTTTTCCCATGCTGTCTTGTTCAATGCGTGTATTTGACATGTAAACGTTCTTTTTGAATTAATTAAGTTTAAGTTGAATCAAGCTTTTGAGCGAGCCTTTGTTGATCTCGTCCTAGGCGATTTAAAATATTGGTATCATTTTACGCATCTTTCATTCAAAAACCCATAGGTTGCACCGTGAAGCGCAAAAAACTGTTAAAAAAATGCGAAAAACAAACCAAAAAAAGTCAGCGGTTAGCTAAACAGTTAGCCGAATCGCAAGCTTTAAACCAGTTTTATGCCATGTGGACACACGAATTGCGTTCACCTTTAAGTGTGGTCGAATCCACGCTAGCTCAATTAAAAGCGCAATCCCTGCAACTGAACAAGGAGGCCGCCGACCACCAGGCCTGGTGGTTGTTGGAAACGGCGGTGCAACACATGTCGATGTCGGTGAATGACTTATTGGGTTTGGCGCAAGTGTCGCATCAGCGATTAACCATTCAATCACAATCTTTCGATTTGCAAACCCTGCTGCGTGAACTAGAGGCCATGTCGGTTAGGTTGGTAGGAAAAAAACCGATTGAATTGGACGTTAGTTTGCCTCAAGAGTCGGTTTGGTTGAAAGGCGATGCGTTTCGCTTAAAACAGGTGTTGCTCAACTTGTTAGCTAATGCACTTAAGTTTACTCAGCAAGGTCAGGTTAGGCTGGATTGGCAAGCTTATGATAGCGGTATCGAATTTCGCATAAAGGATAGCGGGCCAGGTTTGGCGGCATCTGAATTGGGTAAATTGTTTCAACCCTTTAATCAGTTGGTGCAAACCCAGGCCGGTGAAACCATCGGTTCAGGCTTGGGTTTGTTTATTGTCCAGTCATTGGTGGCCGCGATGCAGGGAAAAATCCGGGTTGAGTCCGAACTCGGTCAAGGCACGAGTTTTATTGTGTGGCTACCCGTTTTAACGAATCCGTTAGCGCAGCCAGACGTGTTTGATGATCGGCCTAAAAAACATCAAAAGCCTGAGGTGAGGCCATCCAAACTTCGAGTGTTATTAGCCGATGATTCAGAGTTAAGCCGAGCTTTGTTAGTCAGTCAATTAACTCAGCCTGAACTTGAGTGGGTAGAGACGCAAGATGGTGAGCAAGCGCTACAGTGGCTAGAAAATAGTGAATTTGATTACGTGGTTCTGGATAGATTTATGCCTAAGCTGGACGGCGAGCAGCTGTGTCAAAAAATTAGGCAGCTACAAATGGCTGGTCAGCAGGTAAATTTAAAAGGTGTATATTTAATTAGCGCCGAACCCTCCTTGGTGGATCAGTTAAATCCTTGTTTTGATTGTTGTTTTATTAAGCCAGTTGATCCTTTGCAATTAATCAAACGATTCGGATTATCAAACCATTCCCAATTAAATAATCCGAAAAAAGACGACTGTAAAAATTTTATACATGATAAAATACCTAGTGATTTAACCGAAATGCTTCCTAAATTCATTAAGGAAGTCGATTACCTACTAGGTGAAGTAGAGCAGTGTGTAAAAGCATCTCAGTATCAAAATTGTCGCGATTGGATGCATCGCTTAAAAGGCAGTTTTATGCTGTTTCAACAAGATACTTGGCTGGTTGATTTGGAAGGGTTGGAAACCGCGATTCAGCATGAATCGGTACAAGACTCTTTAGAAAGGTTACATAAAATTCGTTCACAAGTTCTTAAATTACAGGCCACTTGTGAACTTTAAAAAATTATTATTAGGGGTGTTTTATCATGGCTAAGAAAATCAATTTATTATTAGCGGAAGACCATGACTTGGTTCGTGCCGCATTAAAGTCACTGATTGAATCGGATGACGGTTTTAAAGTAGTGGCTGAAGCCGAAGACGGCATTACTTGCTTGGAGCAAGTGCGTGCTAAGTCACCGGATATCGTTATTTTAGATTTGGCGATGCCAAAGTTAAATGGTTTAAACACTATTTCGCAATTGAAGCGTCGCCATCAAGAAACGAAGATTGTAGTGTTAACGGCGGCTGAAACGCCAAGTGTTTGGCAGGAAGCGTTAGAGCTGGGCATTCATGGTATTGCGACTAAATCAATCAGCAAAAAAGAACTGTTGGATGGTTTGCGTAAAGTGATGGATGGCGAACGTTTTGTTGATACTAAGATACAGCCGAGTGTGGTGAATTTCTTAGACGACGATATGTCGATGAAGAAAAAACGTGGTATGCGTAAGCTGTCGGTTCGTGAGAAGCAGGTTACTAAGCTGATTGCGGAAGGTTACAAGACCAAAGATATCGCTGAAATGTTGGAAATCAGTGATCGTACCGTATCTAAGCATCGTGAAAACTTAATGACTAAGCTAGGTGCCACTTCACCGGCTGAAATCACACATTATGCAAATGATACCGGTTTAACCAAGGTTAAATTGCTTGAAATTGAGTGATTTATCGAGCCTAGAGGTTGACTAAGCTTCAATAAAAAAAGCCGCGATTAATTCGCGGCTTTTTTGTATCTAAAGTAAATATTAACTTATTGAATTTTCAGGTAAGCATAACCTTCGCTTTGTAAGATCGCGATATCAAATACGCCGGACTCTACCAGCTCAATACCATCGTAAATTTTGGCTGGATCTAGATTGATTTCATTACGTGTGTGGTCGCAAAGTTTGACCGTAACCCCGCGTGAGTTCATAAGCGCATCTAAACGGCCTTTAAGTTCATCGCGACGCTCAAGCATAGCGGCATCATGCTCATAAGGCGTACCTTTAAGTGCGTCATCGGTTGTAAAACGCAGGCCGTGACCAACAAATACCAATTGTACATCGGCATTCATTAGTTGGTTTTCGTAAGCATTCATAATGTTATTGATTGAGGTAAGCGTGGCTGAATAACGTGTGACATCACTAAAGTCAACGTGGTAGACCACTTTTGCGCCATCATCTGCCGCTTGAAGAGGGGCGCTGAACATAACGAACATTAAAGCGACTAGGCTGAATAGGTTAAGTTTTTTCATGCTGTATCCTTTGATCTTAAGATCTATTGTTAGAGGGTTTTAGTTATTTCGCGACTGGTGCGCAGTTCGCGAATCGCGTCGTTTACTCGGTTAAATAAAGTGCGGCTGTCTTCGTCGGGTTGACGTAGTTCAGTCACACCGGCTTGGCTGGTTAAGCAGGTAACCGTGTTTTCATCCAAACGGATTTTGTAGCTGGAAATTTTCTCCTGCGTCAGTTTGGCGATGCGGAATGCATCCACGGCTTTGACTTCCGGCAATACAATCATAAATTGGTCGCAGCTTAAACGGCCAACATGACCTAGGTTTCCGACAGTTTGCTGGATGGCATGGGCGGCATTTAAAATTGCCTTGTCACCCAGTTCATGACCATACCCATCGGTTATATTTTTAAAACAATCTAAATCAATTTTGATTAAGGATAATGGCTGCTTATTTAGCTTAGCCGTGTTAATTAACTCGTCTGCTAAGTCCAAAAAGAAGTCACGGTTATAAAAGTTGGTGAGTGCATCGTTTTTCGATAAGTGCTCAATTTGCTCTTCCATGTGTTTGCGCGAGCTAATATTGATTGCCAGCCAAATTACCGCTGGCTGACCATACACATCAGTTTTCAGTGGGTAAACACGAGCTTCATACCACTGGCCGCCTTGTGGGCCAGTTGGGTCAATGCCTTGGACTTCATCGTTAGCCAGTTGGTATTCAATTTCTTGCAAACGCTGCGTTTTAATGGCTTTTTGCACCAGATTTAAAAACCGCATCGCCATTTTTTCCGGCAAGACTTCAGCATAGGTTTTGCCGATTAGGGTGTGGCCGTCTGCATAAAGTGAGCGTTCTTGACCACCGATCATGTCTAAGTAAGTACCGTCTTCGCCCATAATGAAAATTGGGTCAGGCATCGCGTTGGCAATCGCTTCAATGTGTGAGTGTAACGTTTGATCTGTTTGCGGCATTGCAGGATGCTCCAAATTCGTTAATTCTTAATAATTGGCTTGTACTTGATGCGATGCGGTTGAGCCGCATCGGCGCCTTTGCGTCGTTTGTAGTCGGCTTCGTAGTCAGAGAAGTTGCCTTCAAACCATTCCACATGCGAGTCACCTTCAAACGCGAGCATGTGCGTCGCGATACGGTCAAGGAACCAACGGTCGTGCGAGATCACCACCGCACAGCCAGCAAACTCGAGCAGGGCATCTTCAAGCGCACGTAAAGTTTCAACGTCCAAATCGTTAGTGGGTTCATCAAGCAGCAATACATTGCCGCCCTTACGTAGGGTTTTGGCTAAATGCACACGGTTGCGTTCGCCACCGGATAATTCGCCAATGCGTTTTTGTTGGTCGCCGCCTTTAAAGTTAAAGCGTGAGCAATAAGCGCGCGAGTTCACTTCAAAGTTACCTACCATAAAGACTTCGTCGCCACCGGAAATTTCTTCCCAAATGGTTTTGCTGTCATCCAATGCGTCGCGGCTTTGATCGACATAAGATAGTTGGACGGTTTCACCAAATACGATGTCACCTGAATCGGCTTTTTCCTGGCCTGTGAGCATTTTAAACAGGGTGGATTTACCCGCGCCATTGGGCCCGATAATGCCCACTATGCCACCTTGTGGAAGTTTGAAGTTTAAGTCGTCAATTAATAAACGATCACCAAACCCTTTGGAGATATGGTTAACTTCAATCACCTTTTCGCCTAAACGTTCCGCCACCGGAATAAATATTTCATTGGTTTCGTTACGTTTTTGGGTTTCGATACTGCTGAGTTCGTCAAATCGAGCCATACGGGCTTTTGATTTAGCGTGACGGCCTTTCGCATTGGAGCGAACCCATTCAAGTTCGTGTTTAATCGTGCGTAAACGGGCGACCTCCTGCTTGGATTCTTGCTCCAGACGCTTTTCTTTTTGCTCTAACCAAGAAGAATAGTTACCTTCATAAGGAATACCTTGGCCACGATCCAGCTCCAAAATCCACTGGGCCGCATTGTCGAGGAAGTAACGGTCGTGGGTAATCGCGACTACCGTGCCGGGGAATTCGAGTAGGAAACGTTCTAACCAAGCAATCGATTCGGCATCCAAATGGTTGGTCGGTTCGTCAAGCAATAACATGTCGGGTTTTGATAATAACAAACGGCATAAAGCCACACGGCGACGTTCACCACCGGATAATTTGGTCACATCCGCATCCCAGGCCGGTAAACGTAAGGCATCCGCCGCTATTTCCAGCGTGCGATCTAGGTTATGGCCATCCATGGCCTGGATAATGTCTTCAATTTCAGCTTGCTTTTGCGCGAGCTTATCAAAGTCAGCATCGGGTTCGGCATAAGCGGCATAAATTTGGTCTAATTTAGCCATTGCTTGTTTGACTTCGGCGACCGCTTCTTCAACATTACCACGCACATCCTTAGTTGGATCAAGCTGCGGTTCTTGCGGAAGATAACCGATTTTAATACCAGGCTGCGGGCGGGCTTCACCAATAATGTCGGTATCTAAACCCGCCATGATTTTTAATAAGGTGGATTTACCCGAACCATTTAAACCCAATACGCCAATTTTAGCGCCCGGGAAAAACGACAAAGAGATGTCTTTTAAAATGTGTTTTGACGGTGGAACCACTTTTCCAACGCGGTTCATGGTGTAAACAAATTGTGCCATAGGGTTTTCAGTATCCATTCAATAGAAATAAAGTTACTCAACACTTTACCGAAATTTGCGGCTTTTATAAAGATGTTAACGGTATTTAGCATGGTGATTTTTTTTGACAGCTGTTAAAATCACCTCTTACCTAAAACTATCCCTATTTTTTACCGATTTGGAGTCCTTGCATGTTTAATAAAACCATGACCATTGCTGGCTATGACGATGATATTGCTAATGCGATCGCTGCAGAAGCGAAACGTCAAGAAGATCACATTGAATTGATCGCATCTGAAAACTACACCAGCCCGCGCATTTTAGAAGCTCAGGGGTCTGTTTTAACCAATAAATATGCAGAAGGTTACCCATACAAACGTTATTACGGCGGCTGTGAACACGTTGATGTGATTGAGGCTTTGGCGATTGAGCGGGCTAAAAAATTGTTTGGTGCTGACTATGCCAACGTGCAACCTCACTCAGGCTCGCAGGCCAATGCACCGGTTTTTATGGCGTTGTTAGAGCCGGGTGATACCGTTTTGGGCATGAGTTTGGCACACGGTGGGCATTTAACGCATGGTTCAAAAGTGAACTTTTCAGGCAAAATTTACAATGCGGTGCAGTATGGTTTAAACGCGGAAACCGGCGAAATTGATTATGAAGAAGTCGCGGCCTTAGCGAAAGAACATAAACCTAAGTTGATCATAGCCGGCTTCTCGGCTTATTCGCAAATAGTGGATTGGCAACGTTTCCGTGACATCGCCGACAGTGTGGGTGCGTATTTGTTAGTGGATATGGCGCACGTAGCTGGTTTGGTGGCGGCGGGCCTTTATCCTAACCCGGTGCAAATTGCAGACGTGACCACTACCACCACACATAAAACCTTGCGTGGCCCACGTGGTGGGCTGATTTTGGCAAAAGCCAACCCAGAAATCGAAAAGAAACTGAATTCGCTCGTCTTCCCGGGTACTCAGGGCGGGCCATTAATGCACGTGATTGCGGCCAAAGCGATCGCGTTCAAAGAAGCGATGGAACCGGAGTTTAAAGTCTATGCACAAAACGTGATTAAAAATGCTCAGGCCATGGCCGAAGTATTTATGCAGCGCGGCTTGGATGTAGTGTCTGGTGGCACCAAGAATCATTTATTTTTAGTGAGTTTAATTGATAAAAAGCTAACCGGTAAGTTGGTGGATGCCGCATTGGGTGACGCACACATTACCATTAACAAAAACTCCGTACCCAATGATCCAATGTCGCCATTTGTAACCAGCGGTATTCGTGTTGGAACCGCCGCCGCAACCACTCGTGGCTTTAATGAGCAAGACTGTCGTGAGCTAGCTGGCTGGATGTGTGATGTCATTGATGCATGTGATCAAACCAACGAAACTTGGGATGCGAACGTGATTGCCGGTGTGCGCGAGAAGGTTAAAGCCTTATGTGCCGCATACCCTGTTTATAAGTAATCTAATTTTTCCTTAAAACAACAAGCACCAGGCCTGGTGCTTGTTTGTTGGAGCTTCTATGCATTGTCCTTTCTGTAATGCCCCAGATACAAAAGTTGTCGATTCACGCTTGGCAACCGAAGGGGTTCAAGTACGTCGTCGTCGAGAATGTCTGGAGTGTGGCGAACGTTTTACCACCTACGAAAGTGCCGAGCTATCTTTGCCACGAGTGGTTAAGTCAGATGGTAATCGTGAGCGGTTTGAGGAAGAAAAAGTTCGTCGGGGTTTGATAAAAGCACTCGAAAAACGCCCGGTGGCAAGCGAACGCATAGATGAAATGGTTAACCATATTAGTAAGTTGATGATGGCGGAAGGCTCGCGTGAGATTCCATCTTCACAAATCGGTGAATGGGTCATGCAGGCTTTGCGTGAACTAGATCAAGTGGCTTATGTTCGGTTTGCATCGGTCTATCGGTCTTTCCAGGATGTGAACGCATTCCGTGAAGAAATCGAAAAACTGGTGCAAGCTACCGCCGCCAAAACGGACCGGGGTTAGATTTGTTCGGATTGGCTTGCTTCCAATATGGTGTTAAGGATTTGAGCAGGGTGTTGGTATGACTCATAACCACCAGGCCTGGATGACGCGTGCGATAGAACTGGCTAAGCAAGGCTTGTTTAGCACACGCCCTAATCCGGCGGTAGGTTGTGTGATTGTAAAACACGGAAAGCTGATTGCCGAAGGTTGGCATGTAAAAGCCGGTCAACCGCATGCCGAAGTGGTGGCGTTACAAGCGGCAGGTGATCAAGCAAAAGGCGCAACGGTTTATGTGACTTTAGAGCCGTGTTCGCATTTTGGTAAAACGCCGCCTTGCGCTGATGCTTTAATAGCCGCCGGCGTTAAGCAAGTGGTGGTGGCAATGCAAGACCCGAATCCGCTAGTGGCGGGGCAAGGTTTAGCGCGTCTGCAAGCGGCAGGGATTAAGGTTGAAGTAGGTATTCAAGCTGCGCAAGCGGCACAATTAAATCAAGGGTTTATTAAACGTATGCAAGCAAAACGTCCTTTTGTGCGCCTAAAATTGGCCAGCAGTGTGGATGGTCGTACAGCGATGGCATCCGGTGAAAGTGTGTGGATTACCGGCGAAGCCGCGCGTGAGTCCGTGCATAAATTACGCGCACGTCATGGCGCAATCATTACCGGTATTGGTACCGTATTGGCCGACGATCCGAGTTTAAACGTGCGGTTGGCGCCTGAAACTCAAGCCAAGCTTGGCTTGGATGACGTGTTATGTCATCCGATTCGGGTGGTGTTGGATCCTAATTTAAGCATGCCGTTAGAAGCCAAAATGTTGAGTTTGCCGGGTCGCACTTTAGTGATGACCAGTCAAGCGACGGCACAAAACAATAAATCGGTGGTTGAAACTTTATTGGCGCAAGGTGCCGAAATTGTCGCGGTACAGGCACAGGATGATCGTCTAGATTTAGATAGCGTGTTGGATTACTTGGCGCAAGAAGAGCAGGTCAGCGATGTGATGGTCGAATCCGGTGCGATTGTCGCCGGTGCATTTATCGAGGCCGGATTAGTGGACGAACTGCATTGGTTTGTTGCGCCGCATTTAATGGGACATCAAGGCAAACCGCTGCTAATGTTACCAGGCCTGGTGACGATGCAAGATCGCATAAGTTTAAAAGCCAAATCGGTTGAAGCGGTCGGTGATGATTGGCATTTTGTGTTTGGATTCGCGGCTCAATAATTCGACTAGCTAACCCCACTCAAACAACAGAAGGCACGACATGTTTACAGGGATTATTCAAGCGCAAGGCCAAATTCGCCGTATTGAAACCCGCCAGGGTGATTGGCGTTTAAGTGTGGATGTGGGCGATTTAGATATGTCTGATGTTCAACTGGGTGACAGCATCGCCACCAACGGTGTTTGTTTGACCGCGATTGAGTTTGATCATACCTCGTTTGTGGCGGATGTGTCCGCCGAAAGCTTAAAGGTAACGACCTTAGGCCACTTAAAAACCGGCTCAAAAGTTAACCTTGAAAAAGCGCTGCGTTTGCAAGACCGACTTGGTGGTCATTTAGTCAGTGGTCATGTTGATGGCGTCGGCACGGTCAAATCGATAGAAGCTGATGCGCGTTCATGGCGCTATAAAATTGAATCGCCGCGCGCGATTGCGCGTTATATTGCCCAAAAAGGCTCGGTGTGTATTAATGGCATAAGTTTGACGGTGAATGGCGTTGAAGATTGTGTATTTGATGTCAATATTGTTCCGCATACTCGATCCGAAACCAATATTATCGAATGGCAAGTTGGTAGCCAAGTTAACTTGGAAGTAGATTTGTTAGCGCGTTATTTAGAGCGCCTATTAACTGGCCCACAAGCAGAGTCGGCTAAATCTTTAACACCTGAATTTTTAGCAAGCCATGGCTTTATGTCATAATTTAGGTGCCCTTTAGTTAAATTGGATTAAGCCATGCGTTATTTTACACACGCAAACACTCGCACGGAAGGTGTGAGCAAAAAAGGATAAACATGCAGTTAAGTTCGATAGAAGAAATTTTAGAAGATTATCGCCAAGGCAAAATGGTGATTATTATGGACGATGAAGATCGCGAAAATGAAGGCGATCTGCTGATTCCAGCATCGGCTGTAACCGCAAGCGATATTAATTTTATGGCGCGTTATGGGCGTGGTTTGATTTGTCTGACTTTAACTAAAGAACGTTGCCAGCAGCTGCATTTGCCTTTAATGGTGCGTGATAATCAAGATCCACATGGCACCAACTTTACGGTTTCAATTGAAGCCGCGAAAGGCGTTTCAACTGGCATCTCGGCTTCTGATCGCGCGGTTACGATTCAAGCGGCGGTGAAAGCCGATGCCACCCCGGCTGATATCATTACGCCCGGCCATATTTTCCCACTGATGGCGCAACCAGGTGGCGTGTTAACTCGAGCCGGCCATACCGAAGCCGGTTGCGATATGGCGCGATTAGCTGGGTTTGAACCCGCGTCCGTGATCGTTGAAATCATGAATGAAGATGGCACCATGGCGCGTCGTGATGATCTGGAAGCCTTTGCAGAACAGCATGGTTTAAAATTGGGTACGATTGCGGATTTAATTGAATATCGCCTAAAGAACGAAAAAACCGTTGAACGTGTGTCGGAATGCGCCTTACCGACCGATTTTGGTGAATTTAAACTGATTGCTTATGAAGACGCGTTAGATCACAAAGCGCATTTTGCGTTGGTCTATGGCAAAATCGATCCAACTCAACCCACCTTAGTGCGAGTTCATATGCAGGACACGCTGTGTGATTTATTAGGTGCACAACGCCAAGAATGCGGTTGGCCTTTACGCTCGGCGATGGCGCAAGTTGCGAAGGCAGGATCAGGTGTCATTGTGCTATTACGTAAACACGAAGAAGCCAGCGAGTTACTAGACAGAATTGCGCACTATCAGCTGTCGGATCGCGGGATTAATGTGCCAGAAGCGGCGGCCGAAGACGATGCCAAAACTTTCGGCTTGGGCGCGCAGATTTTAGCCGACCTAGAGCTCAAACAATTGCGTGTGATTGGTTCCGCCTGGAAACTAAACGCCTTAAGTGGCTTTGGTTTAGAAGTGACCGAATATATTGAAAAACAAGGATAAAAACATGAAAGTAATTGCCGGAAATGTAACCGCCCAAAATATGAAAGTTGGCCTATTAGTGGGGCGTTTTAACAGCTTTGTAGTAGAACATTTAGTGCAAGGTGCGGTGGATGCCATTGTGCGTCACGGTGGCAGTGCGGATGCGATTGAGCAAGTGTATGTGCCAGGGGCGTTTGAAATGCCGATTGCGGCACAAAAAATGGCCGCGTCCGGCAAGTACGATGCGATTATTGCATTGGGTGCGGTGATTCGTGGCGGCACGCCACACTTTGAATATGTGGCAGGTGAATGCACCAAAGGCTTAAGCCAGGTGATGTTGAACCATAACATTCCAGTGGCCTTTGGTGTGTTAACGGTTGACTCAATTGAGCAAGCAATTGAACGTGCTGGCACCAAGGCAGGCAACAAAGGAGCAGAAGCGGCACTATCTGCAATTGAAATGGTTAATGTATTGAAGCAGATATAATGAACGATCCAAAAGAACTAGCGGACTTAATAAAGCAACCTTCACAAGAAGTCGAAGAGCAAGAAGCTCAGGCTAGCCCGCGCACACAGGCGCGTCGTGTTGCGCTGCAGGCGTTGTATCAGTGGCAGGTGAATCAAGAAGAGGTTTATCTAATTGAGAAACAGTTTTTTGAAGATGGCCTACTGTCTAATTTAGACCGCGAGTGGTTTAGAGAATTGTTGGCGCAGGTTTCAGCTGAATCCGAGCAGTTGGACGAGGCCTATGTGCAATTTATAGACCGTTCCGCTAAGTTGATTAACCCAGTTGAACGCACAATTTTGCGTATGGCGACTTATGAATTGCAAACCCAAATGCAAATTCCTTATAAGGTTGTGATTAATGAAGCCGTGGAGTTAACCAAGCGATTTGGTGCCGAAGATGCACATAAATATATCAATGGTGTATTAGACAAGGTTGCGAAAAAACTGCGCCCGGTCGAATTTTCAGTTTAAGCATTTTTAACCCACAAGCCCACGCCAACTGACTGGATGATTAAGTTTATAAATCATTCTGCTAATTGGCGTGGGCTTGTTGCTTTTGGCAGGCCTTGCATGGAATTTGATTTAATAGAGCAATATTTTAAACCTCTAAGCCAAACCACCAGGCCTGGTGACTTGGCGATAGGGGATGACGGTGCACTCATTACGCCGCCAGAAAATTCGCAACTGGTAGTGGTGACGGATACCTTAGTGAGCGGTGTGCATTTTTTAGCGCAGGCCAACCCTTACGATATTGGTTGGAAATCCTTAGCCGTTAATTTAAGTGATTTGGCCGCAATGGGCGCACAGCCCGCGTTTTATTCGCTTGCGCTGACCTTACCCAGCGCTGATCCGCCATGGTTAGAAGCATTTAGTCGAGGTTTGCATGATTGTGCCAAACCTTATGCCATGCCACTGATAGGCGGGGATACTACACGGGGTCCTTTATGTATTAGCGTTACCGCGCAAGCTTGGGTGCCAAAGGGTGAAGCTTTGTTAAGAAGCCGCGCTAAGTTGGGCGATGACATTTATGTCAGCGGTGCAATTGGTGAGGCGGGTTTGGGTTTGATGTTGGCGAAGGCGGGCGGTTTAACCAGTAGCACGCAAGAAGATTATGCATTAACACGACTCAATCGTCCACAAGCCAGAGTATCGCTCGGCTTGGCGTTGCGTAACCTAGCGAGCAGTGCGATTGATGTGTCGGATGGTTTGTTAGCGGATTTAAATCATATTTTACAGGCATCTAATTTAGGCGCGCAATTATACTTGGCCGATATTCCACTCAGCGACGCGGTAAAAAACTGGGCGCAAGCGAATCCGATTCAGGCTTTAAATGCGGGGGACGACTATGAGTTATGTTTTACTGCGAATCCAAACCAACGTCAGGTGATAAAGGATTTGTCAGGTTTATTGGGTTTGCCGATTCATCGAATTGGTAAGATCCGTCAAGCACCAGGCCTGGTGGTCGAAGGTTTAGTCGGCGATAAGGATGTGCGCGGGTATGAGCACTTTTAAGATTCGCACCGCACGGAGATTCGAGCAGTGCTAGGTTTAGCTAGGCTTTAAAAGCCGCTAAACCTTATTTTTTACGGCGTGCTTGAACACCTTGTGCCAAGGTTTCGAGCAGTTTCACACTGCTATTCCAGTCAATACAGGCATCGGTGATACTTTGTCCGTAAATTAAGTCTTGATCAGGGATCACATCCTGGCGACCACCTACTAAATGACTTTCTACCATCGCGCCCATAATGTGCTGAGAGCCACGTGCTAATTGGTCGGCAATCGACTGAGCAACAATCATTTGGCGTTCGTGATTTTTACTGCTATTGGCATGGCTGCAATCAATCATTAAACGAGATTGAACTTCGGCCGCTTTAAGTTGATTGACCGCATCAGCGACAAATTCTGGCTCATAATTTGGGCCAGAATTACCACCACGTAAAATAACGTGGCAATCTTGATTGCCGGTGGTGGAGAAGATCGCCGAATGACCGGTTTTGGTTAGAGATAAAAAAATGTGGGGTTTGTTTGCGGCACGAATTGCATCCACTGCGACTTTAAAACCACCGTCTGTGCCATTTTTAAAACCGACAGGGCAAGATAAGCCAGAAGCCAGTTCACGATGACCTTGGCTTTCGGTTGTGCGTGCGCCAATCGCGCCCCAACTAATCAAATCTGACACATATTGTGGTGAGATTAAATCTAAAAACTCGGTCGCGGCGGGCACACCTAAGTTATTCACGTCGACTAAAAAGCCGCGTGCCCATTCCAAGCCCTTGTTGATTTGAAAGGTTTCATTTAAGTCCGGATCGTTAATTAAGCCTTTCCAGCCTACGGTGGTGCGTGGTTTTTCAAAATACACCCGCATCACAATTAACAGGTCTTTTTCAAAAAAATCGATTTGCTGTTTTAGGCGCTGGGCGTATTCCATGCCGGCTTTTGTGTCGTGGATTGAGCAAGGCCCTATCACGACTAATAAACGATCATCTTCACCCAGCAGAATCTTGTGAATTTGTTGGCGCGTTTCATGCACGGTTTTTGAAGCGGTTTCGGATAATGGAAACTTCTCGTGAAGATCAATTGGCGGGCGCACTTCTGTAATGTGGTTAATGCGAAGGTCGTCAGTTTGATATTGCGTCATCGTTATTCAGTATCCTGCGTTTTTGGGCGGCATAAAAATCGGTTTATTATAAGCCAAATCGCCATCTGACTCCTACCAAAAACAGGTTGAATTTAATGGATTCGCATAATTTATCGCCATTTTTGAACTTCGATAGCCTAGAACAATGGGGTTTTTAATAAATTAAATGGCTTCAACGGTATTAAAAAAAAATTACTATGCTAAAATTTGCTCCAATTAAATTGATTCAAAAAGAAGTGGTAAAGTCTTGGCCCAACACTGCAAATACATTATTGAAGGTATGACCGAAGATGGTCGTAAATTCCGTCCGAGTGACTGGATTGACCGCATTTCATCGATGATGGCATCCTATGGCAAATCCCATCGTTTAGTTTACTCGGAACTCTTACACCCAGAGCTCTATAATGGTGCTAAATGCTTAATTATTGATACTGAGCTTGAGATAAAAAATCCCAGTATGTTTGAGTATGTGATGCACTTTGCAAAAAGTAATAATCTCAAAACGTCTAAGGTGTGTGACTTGGAAGAGGCAAAGCTCGGTGCTTAACGGCTAGAGCAGCCTTTATCTAGAAGGTTAAATGCTTTTCCCGAAACCACCAGGCCTGGTGGTTTCGGGTTATTGTGTTACGATTAGACAACCCCGCATAGTGGCTCTAAAGCAACCATTCAACTAAAGCTTGCTCACCCACAAATAACTGAACCGCGCCACCAACGGCGAGAAATGGGCCGAAGGCCATTTGGCTTTGCCAAGCTTGTTTACGCGAGATAATTAAGAAAATAGCAATCACAAGGCTGCTGATAGCCGCAATCACAATAATTTGCGGTAACGCACTAACGCCAAACCAAGCGCCCAGCGCGGCGGCTAATTTAAAATCGCCGTAACCCATACCGTGTTTGCCCGTCAAACGAAAGTGTATTTGATAGATTAGCCAAAGAACCCCATAACCCAATACCGCCCCTAAAATCGCTTGTTGTGGATCGGTAAACTGACCAAATGCATTAAGTAATAGCCCGAGCCAAAGCAGCGGAAGACTGAGGTTGTCGAGAATTAAGTGGTGCTCTAAATCAATCACGCTGATGGTTAACAGCCATAACAAAAACAGTGCACCAATTAGCCCATTCCAATTAAAGCCAAATTGCCAAACCGCCAGAAGAGCTAAGGCGGTCGCGCTGATTTCGATAAGCGGGTAACGCCAAGAAATGGATTGATTACAAGTTTGGCAGCGGCCTAAACTAAACAGCCAGCTCAACAAGGGAATGAGTTGATACCAGGCAAGCGGTGTTTCGCACTTGGGGCATTGTGAACCACCCAGGCTGATAGCTTTAAGTTGTTCGTCTGCGGGGTTAAGCATCACACGCGGTAAACGCCAGCTTAGCATCGAGATAAAACTACCAAATACTAGGCCTAAAAGGGCGGTAATAAATAAGTCAATCATGCATTAAGCCATGTTGAAAAGCTGTTTGAATCGCACCACTTCAAATGTTTTCTGAATCTCTTGAGACATGTTTTTGATGGTGATGTTGCTGGCATCTTGCCCCATGCGATCGCGCATTTGCAACAACATGCCCAATCCGCCACTGTCGATATGTTTGCATTGCAATAGGTCGATAATAATATGGTCGAGTTGTTTTTGAACATAAGCACTTTCAAATTCTTTAAATATATCAACGGTTAACGCACCAATTACTTGTAAATGAAGGGTTTTGTTTTCTACGTGACTACTTATGCTCATAAGGCTCTTCCAATTTATTCAGAATAGGTAACGCAGTTTCGATCATTTTCCCAAACCGTGAGGCTGTGCATTTTGACATCATCAGTTTCAATGCGTTTAGCAATTTCAGTGTAAAGGTATTGTGCAATGTGTTCAGCCGTCGGGTTGAGGCGTTGAAAGTGTGGGTGATCATTTAAAAAGGTGTGATCCAGTTCTTTTACCGCTTGTTTGGCGTGTTGTTTAATTTTTTTAAAGTCAATTAACATACCAATATCATTAAGTCTGTTGCCGCTTACCTCTACTTCGACCTTCCAGTTGTGGCCATGCAATTTTGCACAATCGCCATCATAGCCGCGTAAGCTGTGAGCGGCGGCAAAGTCGAGTAGGGTTTTAAGGGTAAATTGTTGTGCCATAAAATTCAGTCTTTTGCTAATAAGTTGCGTGAAATCAACGTGTTGCTCTGCGCGGATTAAGCACGGGATGCCAAATGCATCCATAAAGAAATAATTATAACGAAATTAGTGTTGGCGCTGGGCAATAAAGTTAATTAAATCATGCAGAAATGCGCTTTGAAAGGGTAATTTTTGATGCTGTTTATGCGCCAGATCAATTGTTTGATCACGTAAGGTTTTGGCCGCTTGCATTCCCATTAGGCTTGGAAAGGTGGATTTGTTGAGTTGTTGATCTCGGCCTTGGGTTTTGCCAAGCGTGGCGGTATTGCTTTCAATGTCAATAATGTCATCCTGAATTTGAAAGGCTAATCCGAGGGCTTCACCGAGTTTTGATAAAGTCGGCTGGTACTGGTCAAAATTCGCATGGGTTACGGCACCGAGTAACAATGCAGCTTTAATTAGAGCACCCGTTTTCATTTGATGGAGTTGTGTGAGTTTAGCTAAATCGAGTTTTTTATTTTCGCTGATGATGTCTAATATCTGTCCGCCAATCATGCCATTGGGTCCGCTGGCCTGACATAAAATATTTAAACTTTTAACAATTGCGTCAGCCGAAAGTTTTGGTGCACGGGTGATGATTTCAAAAGCCAGGGTTTGCTGAGCGTCCCCCACTAGGATCGCGGTGGCCTCGTCAAATTGTTTGTGGCAAGTGGGTTGGCCGCGTCGTAAATCATCATCATCCATCGCCGGTAGGTCGTCGTGGACAAGCGAGTAGCTGTGAATCAACTCAATCGCGCAGGCGGCTGGTTCAAGTTGTTGGCGTTCAATTCCGAGCCCTTCACCAATCGCAAATACTAAAGCAGGGCGAATGCGTTTGCCCGGGCTTAAGCTGGCATAACGGATCGCTTGATTTAAGGGTTCGGGTGTGGTTTTTAGGTATTGATCTAGGGTTTGGTTTAATACCGCTTCTAAATGTTGTTGATAGGCTAGTAATTGGGTGTTCACAAGGCGCTCTTTTTTTACTTTAAGGTTTACAGCGTTTAATGGATTCAGATTATACCAGGCCTGGTTTTTAACGACGCCCATCTCCACCGGCTTTCGCTAGCACCCAGTCGAGTGCGTGCGTCGGTAAAAGACGTTTTAGAAAAGCGAAAACTTTGGTTGGTAGGGTAACGCGATAGCGAGCCTTGGGGCGTTTTGATTGCAGCGCGTGTAATAACACCTTGCAAACTGCTTCTGGCCCTAAAGTGAATGGCGCGGAAGCTTCGGTGCTAGCCAAACGTTTAATCATGGACTGATAGTTTGTTTGGTGAACCGAGTCGTGGGCTTGAGGTTTGACCCAGTGATTAAATTCGTGATAAGCGTTGGCTCTAAATTGAGACAGAATTGGCCCGGGTTCAATTAAGCTGATTTGAATCGGGTCGTGCTTTAATTCCACTCTTAAGGTGTCGGCTAACCCCTCAATCGCATATTTGCTTGCGTTATAAGCCCCTCGATAAGCCATGGCGGCAAACCCCAGTACCGAGCTATTGTAAATAATCCGACCATGACCTTGGTGACGCATGTGCTTAATCGCCAGGTTCGTGAGTTGTTGAGTGCCAAATACATTGGTAGCAAATTGATGTTCGAGTGCCGCACGGCTTAAGTCTTCAACTGCACCGGGTAAGCCAAATGCCGCATTGTTAAATAAAGCATCAATCTGGCCATTGCTGATCTCAAGCACTTCAGTCCAAGCCTGTTCAACAGAGGCTGGGTCGGCTAGATCCAGTTGAATTACATGTAGGCCTTCTTCGCGTAAACGCTCTAGATCTTGGGCTTGGCGCACACAAGCAATTATCCGATAACCCAAGTTTTGTAGGGCATGAGCACTGTGGTGACCAATGCCGCTTGAGCAACCGGTTATTAAAATGGTTTGCGGGGGCATGATTGGGGTTGGCATGATTAAAGTCCTAATCGTTTTCAAGGTCAGCTGAATTCGCAACAAATTAACATGAAAACGGCTTTAATCGCTAGCAATTGTTTGAATAATCTCACAAGGATTGGTGTCGCATGGCGTTTCGTTTCAGGTATAATGTGGAGCTTAATTTTGTGGGGTGGTTATGGGGTTATTGAAGCGCTATTTTGTTGCAGGCCTTTTAGTTTTACTTCCCTTATGGATCACCTTTGAGGCCTTGCGTTTCTTAATTGGTCTATTTGATCGTAGCCTGTTATTGCTGCCTGCTAAATACCAACCGGATGTGCTGTTGGGTTTTGATATCCCGGGGTTTGGCATTGTCGTGTCGGTGAGTATTATTTTACTGACAGGGATGTTGGTCGCGAATATTTTAGGCCATCGAATCGTCAGTTGGTGGGAGCGCTTTTTATCCAAAATCCCATTGGTTCGTTCCATATATAGTGCGGTTAAACAAATTGCCGAAGCCTTATTTGGTTCGGGGGATCAAACCTTTCAAAAAGTGTATTTGATTCAGTATCCGCGCCCGGGTTTATGGACTTTGGCGTTTCAGACCAGTAAAAGTCGAGGTGAAGCCCAGGTTAAAACTGGTGTGGTTGCGACTATAAACTTGTTTGTGCCTACGACACCTAACCCGACTTCTGGTTTTTTTATAATCGCGTCTTTACATGAAGTCGTTGAGCTTGATATGTCGGTAGATGATGCGTTAAAAATGGTGATTTCCGGTGGGGTTGTGGTGCCGCCTTGGCCTCCGATAACTACCGAGCCAACAATCAAGGCGATTATGGCTCAAGATCCATACACTACAACAAATAATATAGATCCGGTTATTAGAAAATAAATCGAACAATTAAGAATAATTTTAAAAGGGGGTTGGCGCTGCATTTTGCCAAGCGTTGATGCCCATTATGTTGAATGAGAAAGGAAAAATAATGCGTACACACTACTGTGGTCAAGTTACAGAAGCTTTAATTGGTGAAACGGTTAGCGTCGCGGGATGGGTTCACCGTCGTCGTGACCACGGTGGTGTAATCTTTATTGATTTGCGTGATCGTGAAGGTATGTTGCAAGTGGTGGTTGATCCAGATACGGCTGAAATTTTTGCTAAAGCGGAACATTTGCGTGCCGAATGTGTGTTGACTATTACCGGCCGTATCCGTGAGCGCCCAGAAGGCACAACCAATCCTAACTTACCAACCGGTATGGTTGAAATGTTGGCGAAAGACCTAGACGTTTTGAGCATGGCCGAGCCGATTCCTTTCCAGTTAGACGACAAGCAAGTTAGCGAAGAAGTGCGTTTAAAGTATCGTTATATCGACCTACGTCGTGATGAAATGCAAAAAACCTTAATGCTGCGCTATAAAGTCACGCGATCAATGCGTAACTATTTGGATAATAACGGTTTTATTGATATCGAAACACCGATTTTGACCAAGTCGACACCAGAAGGTGCGCGTGATTATTTGGTGCCAAGCCGTACCCACGAAAACAAGTTTTTTGCTTTGCCTCAGTCGCCGCAGTTGTTTAAACAATTGTTGATGATGTCGGGCTTTGATCGTTATTACCAAATTACACGTTGTTTCCGTGACGAAGATTTGCGTGCGGATCGCCAGCCTGAGTTTACCCAGCTCGATATTGAAACTTCATTTATGTCTGAGGCCGATGTAATGGGCATGATGGAAGGGCTAACCAAAACCATCTTTAAAGACGGAATTGGGGTCGATTTTGATTATGACTTTCCGCGTATGACTTATGCCGACGCGGTTAAAAAATACGGCATTGACCGCCCAGACTTACGTATTCCGCTAGAATTAGTGGATGTGGCGGACTTATTGCAAGATATTGATTTTAAAGTGTTTGCTGGCCCAGCAAAAGATCCAAATGGTCGCGTTGCCGCTTTATGTGTGCCAGGTGCGGGCGATATGTCGCGTAAAGAAATTGACGATTACACCAAGTTTGTCGGCATTTACGGTGCGAAAGGGTTGGCTTACATTAAGATTAACGATATGTCCGCCGGAATTGATGGCTTGCAATCGCCAATTGTGAAGTTCTTCCCCGATCAAGTGATGCAGATTCTTGAACGTGTCGGTGCCAAAGATGGCGATATCGTGTTCTTTGGGGCGGATAAAGCCAAGATAGTGAACGAAGCCTTAGGCGCGTTACGTGTCAAAATTGGCGAAGATCGCAAACTCTTTACCGAGGCCTGGAAACCAGTCTGGGTGGTTGATTTCCCGATGTTTGAAGTCGATGAAAAAACCGCGCGTGTGGCCGCCATGCACCATCCGTTTACTCAACCAAAAGCGACGACAGAAGAAATCCTTAGCAGCCAAGCACCAGGTCAAATGATTGCACGTGCTTACGACTTGGTGATCAACGGTATTGAAGTTGGGGGTGGTTCGGTGCGTATTCACGAAACCAAAATGCAAGCGGCGGTATTCAAATTGTTGGGTATTTCAGACGAAGATGCGCAAGATAAATTTGGTTTCTTACTAAACGCCCTGAAATATGGTTGCCCACCCCATGCCGGTATGGCGTTTGGTTTGGATCGTCTAATTATGTTGATGGCTGAACGTGACTCAATTCGTGACGTGATCGCCTTCCCGAAAACACAATCAGCCGCTTGTTTGCTAACCGAAGCACCAGGCCTGGTGGATATGGCTCAGTTACGTGAGTTAAACCTGCGTTTAAATAAAAAGGTCGCAGACGCGCCAAAGTAGTCGCCTATGAGCCACTTACAAAACGAAATTCCGCTCCAACTTGTGTCTCGTATAAACGAGTTGGCGGCGGATGCGCAACCAGCAAAAGTATTGAATGCGGAAGATAAAGCCGCATTAATTACACGCATCAAAAAGCTCTTGAAACAGCGTAATGCGCAGATTGTGGCGCACTATTATGTCGATGCCGATCTTCAAGCTTTGGCTGAAGAAACCGGTGGCATAGTGGCGGATTCGTTGGAAATGGCTAATTTTGGTGCGCAGTCCGATGCGGATGTATTGGTGGTGTGTGGTGTGCGTTTTATGGGCGAAACCGCCAAGCTGCTAAGCCCAGAAAAGACCGTAATCATGCCGGACCTTAATGCAACCTGCTCTTTAGATGTGGGTTGTCCGGCGGATGAATTTGCCGCGTTTTGCGCGCAACACCCTGATTACACGGTAGTGGTGTATGCCAATACCAGTGTGGCGGTAAAAGCGATAGCCGATTGGGTGGTAACATCCGGTAATGCGTTGCAGATAGTCAACCACTTAAAAGCCAAGGGTGAAAAAATTATCTGGGCGCCAGACCAGCATTTGGGTAACTGGATTGAAAAAGAAACCGGTATAGAAATGCTGCGTTGGATGGGGCATTGTATTGTTCACGACGAGTTTAAAGCGTTTGAACTTGAGCAATTAAAACGCGAACATCCCGAAGCCAAACTATTGGTGCATCCAGAGTCATCCGAAGCCGTGGTCGCCTTGGCGGATGTGGTCGGTTCAACGAAGGTTTTAATTAATGCCGTGCAAACCCTGCCGGATGAAAGCTTTATTGTGGCCACAGATCACGGCATCTTTTATAAGATGCGCCAACTCGCCCCGCATAAAAAATTAATTGTGGCGCCGACTGATTCAAAAACCACGCAGTGCATCAGTTGTGCACATTGTCCGTGGATGGCCATGAACGGCCTACAGAATTTGGCGGATAGCTTAGAAAAACTCGACCAAACCATCGAGATAGAAGAATCGATCCGCCAGAAAGCGTTAAGTTCTTTGGATCGGATGTTAGCCTACTCACGTCAGATTGGTTTGGTTAAATAGAAAATTTAAGAGGAAAGCATGGCAGGACATAGTAAATGGGCAAACATTAAACACCGCAAAGCACGCCAAGATGCCAAAAAAGGCAAGGTGTTTACTAAACTGATTCGTGAGCTAGTAGTGGCGGCGAAAGCCGGCGGGCCTTACCCGGAAGATAATCCACGTTTGCGTGCGGCGGTTGATAAGGCCTTACGCGAAAACATGAAGCGTGACACCATTGATAAAGCCATTGCGCGTGGCGCAGGCAATCAAGAAGGTGACGATTATGAAGAAATTCGCTATGAAGGTTATGCGCCAGCTGGGGTTGCCGTGATGGTGGATTGTTTGACCGATAATCGGAATCGTACCGTATCAGAAGTGCGTCATGCCTTTAGTAAAAAAGGCGGCAACTTGGGCACAGACGGTTCGGTTTCTTATATGTTTAATAAACAAGGCGTGATTAGTTTTGAGCCAGGTTTAGATGAAAATTCCGTAATGGAAGCCGCGATTGAGGCGGGTGCGGATGATGTGGTTGTTAATGATGACAGCAGTATTGATGTTGTTACGCCGCCAGAAGACTTTCATACTGTGACCGATGAGTTGGTTAAAGCCGGCTACCAACCCAGTGAAGCCGATGTGCATATGGAGTCTGATATCAAAGTTAGTTTAGACTTTGATGATGCCCAAAAGGTGATGGAGCTAATTGATATGCTTGAAGATTTAGACGATGTGCAGCGAGTCTATAGCAATATGGAATTGTCGGACGAAGTCATGGCGCAATTAATGGCGGCCGACTAAACGTGAGGCACCACGCTTGAAAGTCACCCAGCGCATATTAGGCATTGATCCGGGCTCACGTAAAACTGGGTTTGGTTTAATTGAATCCGGGCGATATCATCCCACCTATGTTGTTAGCGGTGTGATCCGGGTTGAAAAATTCAGTGGCGCAGAACGCTTAAAGAATATATTTGAATCGGTTGGCCAATTGATTGATCAATATCAGCCCTCTATGATGGCGATCGAAAAAGTCTTTGTACACAAAAACCCTAGCTCGGCGATTAAATTAGGCCAAGCTCGTGGCGTGATTTTGTGTGCGGCGGCGATTAAAAATATACCCATAATTGAATATACGCCGACCCAGATTAAAAGTACCGTCGTAGGACAAGGCCATGCGGGAAAAGAAGCGGTGCAATTTATGGTCAAGCAATTATTACGCTTAACCGAAGTGCCGCAAGAAGATGCGGCGGATGCGCTGGCTTGTGCCTTGTGTCATGACCGTTATTTAAGTTTGGGCATTGACCCACAAAGCCTGTCAAAAGGCACCCACTTTAGTTAATCGTCCAAACGTGAGAAAATCACCAATGACAATGAGGTACAAGGCATGATCGGGTTTTTACGCGGCCAATTGGTGGTTAAACAGCCGCCTTTATTAGTTATTGATGTGAACGGTGTAGGCTATGAAGTTGAAGCGCCGATGTCGAGCTTTTATGCGCTAAAAGAAATTGGTTCCGAAGTGCAAATTTTAACCCATATGCATGTACGTGAAGACGCGATGTTGTTGTTTGGGTTTGTAACCGAGCAAGAGCGGGCTTTATTCCGTGAGCTGATTAAAGTCAGTGGAATTGGCGCTAAAATGGCACTGGGGATTTTATCTAGTCAAGCCGTTGATGAATTTTGCGCACATGTAAATGCCGCCGACACCGCCGCCTTGTCAAAAGTACCGGGGATCGGCAAAAAAACCGCCGAACGTTTAGTTATCGAAATGCGAGATCGTTTAAAAAGTTGGCAAATGGCGAATCCTCAAACTAATTCAACTAGCAAGTCATCACCAGGCCTGGTCACATCATATTCACATTCTGCGGTATCGGCTCTGGTATCCTTAGGCTACAAAGAATCACAAGCCGAATCCTTAATTCAAAGTGTTTATGAAGAAGGCCTGAGTCTAGAAGTGTTGATTAAACGCGCATTACAACAGGTGAAAATATGATCGAAACCGATCGCATAATCGGCAATCAGGAGCAGGATGATGACTTATACGTGCTGCCCAAAATTCGCCCACAGGTTATGCAGGACTACATTGGTCAAGTGGCGGTGCGCGAACAGTTAAATATGTTTATGAATGCCGCTAAAATGCGTCAGGAACATTTAGATCATGTATTGCTTTACGGGCCACCAGGCCTGGGTAAAACCACTTTGGCGAATATTGTGGCTCAAGAAATGGGGGCGACCTTGCGCCAAACGTCGGGTCCTGTGTTAGATAAACCCGGTGATTTGGCCGCAATTTTGACACGCTTAGAGCCCAATGATGTGTTGTTTGTGGATGAAATTCATCGCTTAAGTCCGATTGTCGAAGAAATCCTATATCCAGCAATGGAAGACTTCCAGTTGGATATTTTAATCGGTGAAGGTCCGGCTGCACATAGTGTAAAGATTGATTTGCCACCCTTTACTTTAGTGGGGGCGACCACGCGTGCAGGTTTATTGACATCCCCCTTGCGGGATCGTTTTGGTATAGTGCAGCGTTTGGAATTTTATTCAGTGGACGAGTTGACCCAAATCGTCAGTCGATCGGCTAATATTTTAGGCATTGCCTCAGATGAACAAGGTGCGCGTGAAGTTGCACAACGTTCAAGAGGCACACCACGTATTGCCAATCGTTTATTACGTCGAGTACGTGATTTCGCTCAGGTTGAAGGCCGTGGTGTGATCGACAAAAAGATTGCAAATGCGGCTCTGAATTTGCTTGAAGTTGACCTATTAGGGCTTGATAAAATGGATCGCCGTTTACTCGAAACGATCATTAGCCATTTTGATGGTGGGCCAGTCGGAATAGACAGTATGGCCACTTCGGTGGGTGAGGAGCGTGGCACAATCGAAGATGTCATCGAACCGTTTTTGGTTCAACAAGGATTTTTAATGAGAACCCCGAGAGGACGTATTGCCACCAAACGTGCATACGAACATTTGGGTTTGGATTACACAGAAAAGGAATAATAAGATGTACGATCAGTCGATGCTTGATTTAGTGTTAATGGCAAGCCCTATTGTGCAGGCCGTGATGGCGATATTGGTATTTATGTCGCTCTTGGCTTGGTCAGTAGCGATCGCCAAATCTTATGAGATACATAAGGCGAATGCCCTAGTTAAACAATTTCAAGAAGATTTTTGGGAGTCGGAAGACCTTAGCCGCATGTATAACGACATGGGGCGTTATGGGGATGACAATTCACGAGGTTTAAATGCGATTTTTGATGCCGGGTTTCAAGAGTTTGCACGATTGAAAAACCAAGGTGTAAAAGAAGCATCGGATTTGGTATCGGCTTCGCAGCGTACGATGCGCATCGCGTTCAATAAAGAAGTTGATAGATTAGAAAATCGACTAGCTTATTTAGCCACCGTTGGTTCTTCTGCACCCTATATTGGTTTATTTGGTACGGTTATTGGTGTAATGCATGCTTTTCAGGGCTTAGGTGATACGCCGAACGCCACTTTGTCGGTTGTTGCGCCGGGTATTGCCGAAGCGTTATTAGCGACAGGCATCGGTTTGTTTGCGGCTATACCAGCGGTTATTTTTTATAATAACTTAACCAATAAAGTCGATAGACTATTGAGTCGTTATGAAAGTTTTGCCGATGAGTTTTTAACGATTTTGCAGCGCCAAGCGCATGTGTCGACTAAATAAAATGCGCAATGACTTGAATCACAAAGCTCAACAAGGACAAGGGTAGGTTTTATGCAGCAAGGATTTCGAACCGCACGAGATAAACGGCGCTTAATGGCCGAAATTAATGTTGTGCCTTATATTGATGTCACCCTGGTTTTGTTGATTATTTTTATGGTCACCGCACCGATTGTGCAGCAGGCGGTGACGGTTGAGTTGCCGCAAGCGCCAGAAGTAACAACATCGGCTGAAAGCGTTCAGCCAGTGACACCTTTTGTAATTACGATTACCAAAGAGGGGCAGTATAAAACCAGTGAAGCACCAGAGGTGGTGCTAACTCAATCAGAAGTTGGGGATTTGGTGGCCGAAGTGGTGGCACGAGCTCAAATTGATGAACACTTACCTGTGTATTTGCAGGGTGATCGTGAAGCACCTTATGGCCGAGTTGTGCATTTGTTTGTGGTGCTTAAAAATAATGGTGTGCCGAATGTTTCATTGATAACCCAGCCAGAGGAACGCAAATGATTTTATTCATTAAACGTCACCCTATTGCTGTTTCGTTAGCGGTGGTACTGCATTTGACATTGGGGGTATTGATTACCAATGACTGGTTTAAACAAGCCGATGCCATAAAGGTTAATATGTCGTCCGATGGGCCATCCCAAATTGATGAAGTCGTTCAGCGTCAGCCTTTGCAAACGTTTGCGGTCGATCAACAAGTTGTTCAAGCACAGGTTGAGCGAATCAAAGCTGAACAAGAGGCGCGTCGAAAAGAACAGGAACGTTTAGCGGCTGAAGCACAGCGTAACGAACAGCGTTTAACCCAGTTACGTCGTGACCAGGAAACAGAAACACGTCGTGCAGAAGAGGCGCGTCGTCAAGCCGATATTGAACGTCAGCGCCAAGAAGCCGAACGTCAGCGTACTGCGGAAGCGCAGCGCCAAGCCGAGCAAGCGCGCAAGACGGCTTTAGAAGCGGAGCAGCGTCGTCAACAAGCTGAAAAACAAGCACGTGAAATCGCGCAAGCGGCTGCAAAACAACGTGAATCAGAAGAGAAACGTTTAAAAGAACTGGAAGCCTTGCAACGTCAAGCGCAAGAGCAAGCCGCAAAAGAACGTGCACGTCAACAAACGATTACCGAAGAGGTTAAGCAACAAGAGGCTCAAAAGCGCCAATTGGAAGCCGAAGCACTTGCCGCGCGCTTAATGCGCGAGCAATTGGAACAAGAATCCTTAGTTAAACGCTTGGCCGAAGAAGAGGCCTCTAAGCAGCGCGAAGCCGCACGTCAACGCGAAATGTTAAGTTTACGTGAAACCTATATTTCGTCTATTTCGGCAAAAGTACGTGAAAACTGGCGTACGCCAGCGAATATTTCGCCGCAAGCACAGTGTGAATTAGTCATCACCCAAACGCCAAGTGGAAATGTATCGAGTGTCCGAACAGAAAATTGTAATGAACAGGCCACACCCCAGTTTAAACAGGCGGCTGAAAGTGCGGTACTGCGTGCTCAACCTTTACCAAGGCCACCTGTAGAAGAATTGTTTGAGCGTAATATACGCTTTGTTTTTAAACCCTAAACGTAAGCCAGGTTAATTATGAAACCAGTATTTCAAGTCAAAAGTAAAATCCTAACCTTGTTGTTCTTTACATCGGGGCTAATGTTAAGTACCGCGCAGGCCAATTTAGTTATTGAAATTAGTGAGGGTTATGAAAACGCACTACCTATCGCGGTGATTCCTTTTCAGGTAGAGGGGGTGGTAGCGGTTCCGGAGGATATTTCCGGTATTGTGAGTCACAACCTACGCCGAAGTGGTCGTTTTGCGCCTTTAGCCAACAACGCGTTACCCTCTAGACCCGCGCAACTTGAGAATATCGTGTTTGAACAGTGGCGATCACAAGATATTGATCATTTGATTATGGGCAGTGTTACACCACGCCCGAATGATCGTTATGATGTTGAGATGCGCTTGGTTGATGTACTGCGTCGCCAGCAGGTTATAGGCAAACGTTGGCGTGATGTGCCTCGACAGCAATTACGCCAAGTAGCACACCAAATGTCAGATGAAATTTATCTTGAGTTAACCGGTGTTCCCGGCGCTTTTAATACACGTTTAGCTTATGTGACAATGAAAATACGTGATGGAGAACGTAATTACACTTTGGAAGTGTCTGATTCTGATGGACATAATCCTCAGCCATTATTACGTTCGAAGATGCCGATCATGTCGCCCAGTTGGTCACCAGATGGGACTAAACTGGCATATGTATCGTTTGAAACTGGGCGTTCAAATGTTGTGGTACAGAACTTAGATGGCACAAATAGAGAAGTTGTGGCGGATTTTCCAGGAATTAATAGTGCGCCATCTTGGTCACCGGATGGTAAAAGCCTAGCCATGACCTTGTCAAAAGACGGCAATGCGGATATTTATATCATGAATTTGCAAACCAAGGCTTTGCGTAAAGTGACTCGTCATTGGGCGATAGAAACCGAAGCGGCTTGGTCGGTGGATGGCAAGTCGATTTATTTCAACTCTGATCGTCGCGGTCAACCGCAGATATTTAAAATGGAGTTGGATTCCGGCAATGTATCGCGCATTTCATTTCAAGGTAATTACAATGCCAATCCAGAGGTTTCGCCAAATGGTCGTTATTTAGCCATGGTGCATTCTAATAATGGATTTAATATTGGTTTATTAGATTTATATACAAATGAATTTAATATTGTCACCGATGCATTTTTAGGTGAGTCGCCCAGTTTTGCACCTAATAGCGATATGATTGTGTATGCCATGAACCGCGATAATAAAGGCCAACTCGCCGTTGTTTCGGTTGATGGTCGGGCTTCTCAGATTCTAAGTGTGGCAGATGGACAAGTTAGGGAGCCGGCTTGGGGTCCTTATCGTGTGCAACCAAATAAATAATCAAACTCAATGAACTTGTATTTAAAAAGGATGTAGAAAATGCGCTTAACTAAGATTGTGCTGACAGGATTGTTGCTGGGCTCGTTAACCGCTTGTAGTACGATGCCTGGAGTTGACGGTTCTACAGCTGAAGATCGTCGTACGGCTGAAGCTGGTTTATTGGATCGAAATAAACAGGCAGCCGAACAGGGTGTAGAGGTCTTGTCCTTAAGTGACACCCAAGGTTTGCAAGGTGAAACCCTTATTCAGGGAGAAATTGGTGGTTTATTAGACGATGAAGCCATTCGTGATTTTTCGCCCGTGATTTACTTTGGTTATGATCAATTTTCAGTTGATGAAAAATCCACGAAAATATTGAAGCATTATGCTGATCAAATGCTTGAAAACCCAAGGTTAATGCTGAAATTAGAAGGCCATACGGACGAGCGTGGCAGCCCATCCTATAACTTAGCACTTGGCGAAAAACGAGCGAAAGCAGCGGCGGAAGTGATGATGCTGTATGGCGTAAGTACCGACCGTATTACGGTGATTAGCTTCGGTGAAGAACAACCGGCGGAGTTGGGTCATAATGAAGCGGCCTGGGATAAAAACCGCCGTGTAGAATTGCGTTTTAATTAAGGTTTAAAGTGATCACAATGCAAACGATTAAACATAAAATCAAGTTTTCAATGGTGACCTTCGTCGGATTGGTCGTGTTTAGTTCGGCAAGCTTTGCTCAGACTTTAGAGCAACGTATTGAACGTTTAGAACGTATCTCGAGTAATCCGGTATTACTACAACATTCACAGCGGATGAACGATCAACAACGTGAAATTCAGACACTTTATGATCAGGTAGATCGTTTAGTACGCCAGGTACAAAACCTGGAAGCGAAATTAAATCAAACCTACGAGGACATGGACGGGCGCTTAAATGAACTTGAAACACGCCCAAAACAAGCGGTTTCACCGCAACTAACCCCGCAAGTGGATGCGACCGCTGTTGGCTCCGTTCAGGCGAGCCGTCCAGCGGTGGTGGCCACTGAGTCATCACAGACCGATCCCAAAGACGCTTATGATAAAGCCTTTGGTTTGTTAAGAGAGGGCAAATATGATGAATCCATTCAAGCATTAAGCCAATTCGTAAAAGATCATCCCAATACAAGCTTAACCAGTAATGGATATTATTGGTTAGGGGAGGCCTATTTAATCAAACAAGAATTTGCGAAAGCTTACGCCGCATTTGATACGGTTTTGAAACAACACACCAATAGCAATAAAATCGAAGACTCTATGTTGCGTGGCGCGGATAGTTTGGTGGGGCTTAATCGTTTAGACGAGGCTAAAAAACTTTATGAAGCACTGGTTAAGCAGGCGCCAGAATCACGCGCGGCTAAAAGTGCGGTGCGCCGTTTAGAGCGCTTTAATACGGGTAGTTAGAATGAGTCAGCTGCGAGCCGTTATATTATTGTCCGGTGGTTTGGACTCGGTTACTGTATTGGCGCATGCTCATGCGCAAGGCTTTGAGTGCCATACACTGAGTTTTGACTATGGTCAGCGCCACCAGGTTGAGTTGCAAGCTGCCGAACGGCTGGCGGCTCAATACGGGGCTAAAACGCATCGAGTTATGCAAATGAATATGGCGGCGATAGGCGGCTCAGCCTTAACCGATAATCGGATTGATGTGCCAGTTAGTGGGGTAGGATCGGATATTCCGGTCACCTATGTACCGGCACGTAATACGATTTTCCTGTCTTATGCGCTTGGTTTGGCTGAAGTACTCGAAGCCCAGCACATTTTTATTGGTGTTAATTCGGTTGATTATTCGGGTTACCCGGATTGTCGTCCTGAATATATCGCGGCGTATGAGAAGATGGCTAATCTCGCCACCAAAACCGCGGTTGAAGGTCACTTAATCAAAATTGAAACACCGCTGATGAGTCTTAGCAAAGCCGAGATTATTCATATGGGTTTGAATTTGGGAGTGGATTACTCACTTACGGTGTCTTGTTATCAGGCCGATAATGAAGGTCGCGCTTGTGGTCAATGTGATTCTTGTCGTCTACGCCAACAAGGTTTTGCTGAGGCGGGTGTGATTGATCCGACTCATTATTGTTAAATTTGTAAATTCCTTTTGCCTTAATTTTTCTATTCAGCTTCTAATAAACGATTAAGTTTCATAGGTTTATGTTGACCTGCTTGTTTGCGTGTTTGGCCAGTCAGATTAGATGGCTAAAAAAAACTAAAAAAAATCATCAAAGGGCTTGCCAAGCCGCTCCAGCTCTGTATAATACGCCGCATATCAACGAGGGTCGTTAGCTCAGTTGGTAGAGCAGTTGGCTTTTAACCAATTGGTCGTGCGTTCGAGTCGCACACGACCCACCATATATGGAAACCCTGTTAAGTTTACTTAACAGGGTTTTTTTATGCCCGGAATTTAAAAAGCGCTATTCGTTTTAGGCTTTGTCTGCTATATTTCGATTTTTTATTACCAAGCAAACGCGCGGTCATCGCAAGGTCATCTTTTTAAAGAAGGACGCCTTTAATGTTAATTAGTTTTACATTTTTATATTTACTGGTTTCGATAGGTTTGGGCCTGTATGCCGCCACTAAAGTTAAAAATATGGCTGACTATGTATCGGCGGGCCGAAGTCTACCGATTTGGGTGGTTATGGCGATGGTATTCGCTACCTGGTTTGGTGCTGAAACCGTGCTGGGTATTCCGGCGGAGTTTTTGGAGGGCGACCTAGGTTCGTTGATCGCCGATCCTTTTGGTGCGGCGTTATGTTTGATTTTGTTTGGCTTATTTTTAGCCCGCAAGCTTTATCGAATGAACTTACTCACGCTAGGCGACTTCTACCGAGTACGTTTTGACCGCCGTACCGAGCTGGTTGCGTCCGTTGCGATTGCGATCTCTTATTTAGGTTGGGTTTCCGCCCAAATCATGGCGTTAGGTATTGTGTTTAATGTCTTGTCAGATGGCTATATCAGCCAGTTTAATGGCATCCTATTAGGCACTTCAGTAGTCTTGGTATATACCTTATTTGGTGGCATGTGGTCGGTAGCGGTCACCACCTTTGTGCAGATGATTGTGATTGTGTTTGGTTTATTGTTTATTGCTTGGTATTTGTCAGGCATGACTGGCGGGGTAATGCCGGTTATCGAACATGCCGCCCAAGCCGATAAGTTTAACTTTTTACCGGATTTTAATGCGATTGCGATGTTGGCGTTTATGTCGGCCTTATTAACCATGGGGTTGGGGTCGCTAGCCCAGCAAGATGTGTTTCAGCGGGCCAACACGGCAAAAAATGAAAACGTGGCTGTTTGGGCCACTGTAGGCGGCGGTGTGCTGTATTTATTGTTTGCGGCGGTGCCGATCTTTTTAGGTTATTCAGCTTATTTGATAAACCCAGATCTGGTCAGTCAATTTATGCAAATTGATAGCCAGCAGGTTTTGCCGCAACTGGTTAAACAACATTTGCCTTTATTTGCCCAGGTGATTTTTTATGGCGCGCTTTTATCGGTGATTATGTCCACTGCATCGGCGACCATGTTAGCGCCCTCGGTGATTATTTCTGAAAACATCTTAAAAGGCTTTGTCACTGGGTTAAGTGATCGTTATTTATTGATGATGACACGCGCAGTGGTGGTTGCGTTTGCGTTATTGGTGGCGATTTATACGCTTTGGTCTTTAGAGCAAGAAACGTCGATTCATAAAATGGTGGAGAACGCCTATAAAATTACCTTGGTAGTGGCGTTTGTGCCGTTGGTGGCTGGGCTTTACTGGAAGCGTGCGAGTTCAGCAGGTGCCTATCTAGGGATTTCGCTGGGTGTACTGGTATGGTTAGCGCTGGAGGTGTTAGTACCGTCATTAGAAGACAGTTTGCCAGCGCACTTCATTGGGTTTTTTGCTGCGATTATTGGCATGGTTATTGGCTCTTTACGTTGGCCAAATAACAAGGGGCTAGAGCCCCAAGCTTCGGTGGTTTCTTAAGCACCAGGCCTGGTTTTGGCTATGAGGCGTTTTTAATCTTGTTTAAGCCTTGCGTTTATAACAGGTGGTTCGCATAATGGGCAGCCTTATATAAAATGCGATGTTGGGATGAACTCTGGTTATCAAATTGGCGCACATGAAGCGACGCCTGAACAGGTGTTGATTATTGAAGCCGCTTTACGCGGCGAAAGCTTTAAAGTACCGGCGTTTGCAGGCGCATCAAAAACCACCACACTTAAAGGGGTGGCGGAGCAGCTGACCTATAAGCGCATTTTGTACTTGGCGTTTAACAAAGCGATTGCGGATGAGGCACGTCAACTGTTTCCTAATTGGGTCGAATGTCGCACGGCGCACAGTTTGGCTTATCGTTTTATGATGGCGTCTCAGCCAAGTTATAAAGATAAACTCCAACGCGGCGGGGCGTTTTTACCCTATCAAGACTTAGAAACCCATTCGGGTAAACCGGAACATTGGCGACCGTTTCGTCGATCGCGTTTTCAAGTGAATATTGCGATTGGTGAAACCCTTGCTCAGTATTTCAACTCGGCCGATCTGCGAGTGATGGAAACCCATATTCCAGAAGCGGTGATGCACTGGGGAAAATCGGCGCGTCCTCAAGAACTGGCATTGTTTGTGGCGCAACTCATTGATATAACCCAGCAGCTCGCCGATAACATGCTGGATTCGGCTTGTGATTGTGCAATGACGCACGATGCCTACCTTAAAGCGTTTCAATTGCGTCAGCCAAAGCTGGCTTATGATGTAATTTTGCTGGATGAAGCCCAAGATACCAATCCAGTTTTGCAGGCGATTATGCGCAACCAGGCCTGTCAGAAAATCCTAGTCGGCGATCGGCATCAAGAAATTTACGCTTGGCGAAATGCGGTGAATACCATGGAAGGTTTGGCGTTAAAAGAATATGCTTTAACCCATTCATTTCGGTTTGGCGAACATATTTCAGAGCTGGCAAATCGGTTGCTGCAAAAGGTTTCGGAAACCCGCAAAATTGTCGGTTTAGGTCAGGATCAACAGATTAACCAAGGGTTTGATAAACATCAACCTTATGCGGTAATGTGCCGAACCAATGCAAAAGTGTTTGAGGTCGCAGAATTTTGCCTAACTCGCGGCATTCCCTATAGTATTAACGGCGGACTAGAGCAGATTACACGTTTAATTGCCTCAGCTTATGGCTTGTATCAGGGCGATCGAAAAGCGCCCAGATCGCCAGAGTTAAGTCTGTTCAGTTCGTGGCAAGAATTTAATGAGGTGGCTGAGGAGCTGAACAAATCCGAATGGAAAACCATTATTAAATTCGTCGAAACCCATAAAGAAAAAACCCTCAATAAAATTCAACAACTAGGCAAACACGCGTTTCCTTATGCGGCGCAAGCGCATGTCTTTATCAGTACGGTGCATAAAGCAAAAGGTTTAGGGTTTGACCAAGTGGTATTGGCCTCGGATTTTGAATGGCCGGATCCAAAGCAACCGAGTTTTCGGGAAGGTTTAAATGTAATTTATGTCGCGATTACACGCGCTAAGCGAGTATTGGTTTTGCCAAAGAGTTTGCGGCAAGCCTTGAATATAACCTAGCCTGGTATTAAAAGCACCAGGCCTGGTGGTCAATAAATTAATCTTCGTCGGTGATTAAATAGGGTAAAGGTTCAACTTTAACCAGTCCACCGTTTAAAGTATGTAGGTTGCCTTCTACTTTTTCCAGCGCACGCACACTGCCGATGACCAGACATAAAGTGCCTTCAAAGATATCCGGGTTGGATAACACGACATCTAGTTTGTGAATTTTTTCGTTCGAGTCGATGACTTCTAGCACCTCACCAGTCTTCAAATCCAACACTTCATCTAAGTGTAAACGCAACATACGTTTGGCCGCTTTGCCACGATAATGTAAACGTGCAATGACTTCTTGCCCTGGAAAACAACCTTTTTTAAAGTTGATCACTTGGGTTTTGTCTAAATTAAGAAATTGCGCAATATGCTTACCGCTGTTGGCGGCGGTGACTTCAGCTAAACCGGAAGCAATGTTGAGCAAACGCCAGTCGTAACTGTTGGTTACATCACCGTTTGCGCTCAGTTTTGTCCAAGCTTCAATCGCTTGTTCAGCCGGTGCAAATAATTCGTAACGGTGAAAAGGGCCAGGCACTTTGATAATCCGAACCGATTCTAAGCCGGGCTCTTTAGACGCCATGGAGACAAATTCTTTTTTGATTTTAGTGTCTAAACGACGCTGAATATCTAGGTCGGCAAACTGACCGGCAAAACCAAAACGCACCCAAGTGTCAGATATTTCTTCTAACGTCACTTTCGAGCGCATCACAAACATTTGTAAACGTTTTAGAATCGGTTCACGTAATGAGCCGTCAAAACTTAAGAAATAGTCACCATCGTGCATAAAAATTAAAAATAAAGCCAACACTTGGCCTTGTGGATCGTTATAAGATGAAAACTGCGCGGCTTCTTCATTTACCTGGCTAATGTCATTACTTAACTGGCCTTGTAAAAAAGCTTGTGCTTCTTCGCCAGATACACGTATTAAGGCTTGATGGGCTAAGCTGGTCATCACTGGGCCATGTTTGATCAGTACACGTTCTAATTCGGGAAATTCAAACTGACTGACGGCACCTGTGTCATCAAACTGGGCTTTTTGTTCTGTCAAAAAATCGTGCCATAAACTATTCATGACGGTTATTCCTTTCGAATCCTGATGGTTTGGGCCTCAAATCATACCCTAGTATGTTGCGGGGTTAAATGCCCCATGTTGGAATCTGATTGAAATTTTTCGGGTAGCCCAGTATATTAGCGACTATATTAGCTTCTAAAATAAGTAAACACTGGGAGTAACTGGTGACCACGAACAAGAAAGAGTTTTTAACCTTTGAGTTAGGTAAAGAAGAATACGCGGTAGAAATTTTGCGTGTGCAAGAAATTCGCGGCTGGGAAAACCCAGATCCTTTGCCAAATGTACCTAGCTATGTAAAGGGCGTCGTCGATTTACGTGGCACAATTGTGCCGATTATTGATTTACGTGAAAAGTTTAAGCTAAAGGTGTCTTATGATGTCACCACCGTCGTTGTCGTGGTACATGTTTTGACCAACCAAGGCGAACGTATCATGGGCTTAGTGGTGGATTCGGTTTCAGATGTACAGCAATTTGACTTGGCTAATCTACAACCAGCGCCAGATATTTCAGCTTCCATTGATAGTCAATTCATTTTAGGCTTAACCACCGTGTTTAACTCTAGCGCGTCTCAAAAAGATCAGCAAGAAGGTGGCATGCCTAAAAAAGGCCGCATGGTGATTGTGATTGATATTGATAAATTGGCAAGTGAAGGCTTAATTGAAGATATTGAAGCGGCGGATGCGCATACCATTCGGGGCAATGGCTAAGATCGTTAGATTAAAAATATTCGAAGTTAAAACCACTACACCCAAGCTATTTAGCTTGGGTTTTTTGTTTTTTGGGTTTTAAAATAGTGGGTTTAGAACGACTTTTAGTTTTGGGGTAATCCAGGTTGTAATGCAAGCCGCGGCTTTCTTTGCGTTTTTGCGCGCTGGTGACCATTAATTGCGAAACCAGCGCTAAATTACGCAGCTCAAGCAGATCGCTGTCTAACGTGTGTTGGTAATAAAATTCATCAATTTCTTTTTGCAAATTACGAATGCGTTGTGCGGCGCGTTTTAGGCGTTTATCTGTGCGAACTATGCCAACATAATCCCACATCACACGCCTTAATTCGTCCCAATCGTGGGCGACTAGAACTCTTTCACTGGCTTCACTGACTCGACTGCTGTCCCAATCAGGAATCTGTTCTGGCATTGGAATGCTATTAATATCGCTGGCTTCAATGCTTTGACGCGCGGCTTCGGCAAACACCAAACCTTCTAATAACGAATTACTCGCTAATCGGTTAGCGCCGTGTAAACCGGTAAAAGCGGTTTCACCAATGGCATATAAACCCGCGAGATCCGTTTCGCCTTTTAAATTAGTGACGATGCCGCCGCAAGTGTAATGAGCCGCCGGCACTACCGGAATCGGTTCCTGTGTGATATCAATGCCCAGCTTTTTACAGCGGCCATAGATAGTAGGAAAGTGCTGTTTTAAAAAGTCTTTAGATTTATGTGTAATATCTAAAAACACGCAGTCAATACCGTGAATTTTCATTTCTTGGTCAATCGCCCTTGCCACTATGTCGCGAGGGGCTAAATCGGCGCGTTCATCGTATTTCGCCATAAACGCGTCACCATTGGGCAAACGTAAAATTCCGCCTTCACCACGCACGGCTTCGCTGATTAAAAACGAACGATCTTTCGGGTGAAATAAACAGGTCGGGTGAAACTGATTAAACTCCATATTACCCACCCGACAACCCGCGCGCCAAGCCATCGCAATGCCATCACCAGTAGAGGTGTCAGGATTGCTGGTGTAAAGATAGGCTTTACTTGCGCCACCGGTGGCCAAAACCGTAAAGGGCGCTTGAACGCTATAAATGTTTCGGCTTTTTTTGTTTAAAATATACGCCCCTACACAACGGGTTTTGTCGTCGTTGGTAACTAGGTTAACGGTCATGTGATTGGGTAAAAGTTTGATGTTGGGGTGTTGCTTAACCTGTTTGATCAAGGTTGATAAAACTGACTGCCCAGTATGATCCGCAGCATGAATTACACGTCGATGGCTGTGGCCGCCTTCTTGAGTTAAATGAAACGGATAGTCGGCTAGATTGTTTTCCGCGGGACTAAAAGGCACACCAAATTCAATTAATTCTTCGATGGATTTAGAGGCGTTTTCGGCTACATAACGTACCGCTTCAGGGTCGCACAAACCTGCGCCCGCGTTGAGTGTGTCATTAATATGTGCTTCAACCGAATCAAACGGGTCCAGTACCGCCGCAATCCCACCTTGGGCGTACATGGTGCTGCCTTCAGATAGAGAAGATTTCGCTAATACAACGACGTTAAGATGGCGTGCAAGCTTTAAGGCCAGGGATAAACCGGCGATACCGCTGCCGATGATTAAAACATCGGTCTTCAGATTATGGTTTGACACAAAAAACTCGCTCTACCCTTGAATAATTCGACTAATAGTAGCATATTGTTTTAACATTTAGGCTTGATAACAGCGCTTTAAAAGCGAAAAGGAATGGGATGAGTTCGAGTGAAACCTTATTGGCTTATGGTCAGGTTGAAGAGGTGTCCGGGGCGTTTGCTTATATCCGAACCCAACGAGAATCCGGTTGCGGAGGCTGTCAATCGGAACAAACCTGTGGCACCAGTACATTGGCTCGGTTGTTTTCAATGGGAACCCAGCCCTTATTAAGGCTCCCTAATGACATTAAAGCCAGGCCTGGTGATCAGGTTGAATTGTCGCTTGAAGGTCATGGTTTGGTTAGTCAAGCCTTTATGGCTTATGGTTTGCCACTGGTGGGCTTGTTTATAGGTGCTTTATTAGGCTTGTGGTTATGGCCGGCGGGCGGTGATGTAGCAACCATTATCGGCAGTTTACTTGGTTTATTCATCGCTTGGTGGTGGGTAAAGCGTTATCATCAACCGTTGCAGCCTAAATTGGTTCGTGTTGTTTTAAACAAAAATGTTTAACGGAGAAGAGAGCAAGTTATGAAAAAACAAACACTTAGTTGGTTTGCTTGGATGGCATTAGCGATTCCAGTATTAAGCGTGGCTACCCCAGCAGGCTTACCCGATTTTACTCAACTGGTGGAGCAGAATTATCAGGCTGTGGTCAATATCAGCACAACACGAACAGAAGTAGCCTCAGGAGGCCGTGAATCTTTGCCGCCTCAGTTTAGAGGATTGCCAGATGATTTTTTACGACATTTTTTTGGTATCGATCCGCAACAGGGTAAGCGCGCACCCGAGCGTCGTTCTCAATCCGTCGGTTCGGGCTTTATCATCAGTGAAGACGGTTATATTTTAACCAATCACCATGTGATTGCGGAGGCCGACCAGGTAACCGTCAGATTAAATGATCGGCAGGAATATAAAGCTGAGATTGTGGGTAGCGACCCGCGCACCGATGTTGCCTTGCTTAAGGTGGCGGCCAACAACTTACCTGTGGTAAGAACCGGTAGCAGTGATGATTTAAAAGTCGGTGAATGGGTGTTGGCGATTGGTGCGCCTTTCGGACTGGATTACACCGTAACGGCGGGTATCGTGAGTGCTAAAGGTCGTAGTTTACCGGATGATACTTACGTGCCATTTATTCAAACTGATGTCGCGATTAACCCGGGTAACTCGGGTGGCCCACTGATTAACCTTAATGGTGATGTGGTCGGAATTAATGCCCAAATCTTTACCCGAAGCGGTGGCTTTATGGGCTTATCCTTCGCGATTCCGATTGAAATCGCGATGAATGTGGTGGATCAGTTAAGAAATACTGGCAAAGTGGAACGTGGGTTCTTGGGCGTGCAAGTGCAAGAAGTCACCAGCGATTTAGCGCGTTCTTTTAACATGGAAAAGCCACAGGGCGCCTTGGTAGCCCAAGCTTATCCTGATACACCCGCTGAAAAAGCCGGCTTGGAATCAGGTGATATTATTTTGAGCTTTAATGGCACGGTGATTGAAAAGTCGACCGATTTGCCGCCTGCGGTTGGCATTACGCCGCTTGGAAAAACCGTTGAGATCGTGGTTTTACGTCAAGGCAAACGCATGGCATTAAAGACCACCTTGGCGGTATTGGATGAATCGAGTCCGGCGGGCGCACCTCAGAAATCGAGCATGACACGCAGTACACATTTAAATGCCCAGCTAGAAGAAATCAGCGCAGAAGATCTCAAAAGCTTGAACTTACCTTTCGGTGTAGGCGTGGCTGAAGTAGGCGATGGTCTGGCTAAGAAAAACGGTATTTTAGAAGGGGATGTATTGGTCAGCATTAACTTCCAGCCCATTCGTAGTGTTAAAGATGTGGACGATGTCTTGTCTAAAGCTAAAAAAGGCCAATCACTGCCTGTCAGAGTTGTGCGAGGCGGGCGTTCAATCTTTTTAGCTTTGGTTATGGAATAGGGGCGCTCGAATAACCCCAGCTTAATTTGGCTAAGTCCAGCATATTCAATCTGGGGTTAATTGCCGCTGTATTAGTCTGCATCTATCTGGTACGAGCTTTAGAATTAGCGTAAAATACACGCAATTTTAAAGTCGAGCGGCACGAGTGTCACTCAGTGGACTAACTCAGAACACGATACAATCTTTAAAAGGGTGCGGATGCACCCTTTTTTCTTGTTAATTTTTTTAAATTAATTGATCCGACACCTGGCTGTTTTTGGAGTATGCATGTCACAACCAATAAAACATATTCGTAATTTCTCAATTATTGCGCATATTGATCACGGAAAATCGACGATAGCTGATCGTTTTATCCATCTTTGCGGTGGGTTGACAGACCGTGAAATGGAAATGCAAGTTTTAGATTCCATGGATATTGAACGTGAACGTGGCATTACGATTAAAGCTCAGAGTGTAACTTTGCAATTTCCGTCAGAGGATGGCAACACCTATCAGCTAAATTTCATTGATACGCCAGGGCACGTCGACTTTTCTTACGAAGTATCGCGCTCGTTGGCCGCATGTGAAGGTGCATTATTGGTAGTGGACGCCTCACAAGGCGTTGAAGCTCAAACCGTGGCCAACTGTTATACCGCGATTGAGCAAGGGCTGGAAGTTATTCCGGTGCTTAATAAAATCGATTTACCGGCGGCCGAACCTGAGCGTGTTAAAGTCGAGATTGAAGAAATTATCGGTATCGAAGCTGGCGATGCAATCAACGCCAGTGCCAAAGCCGGTATCGGTATTAAAGAAACTTTAGAGCAAATTGTGGCGCGTGTACCCCCACCAATTGGTGATCTTGATGGCCCATTAAAAGCGTTGATTATTGATTCCTGGTTCGACAGTTATTTAGGTGTGGTTTCGTTAGTGCGTGTGTTAGATGGCAAAATAACAAAAAAAATGAAAATGCGTGTGATGTCGACCGGGGAAGATCATGAAGTAGGTGATGTCGGAATTTTCACACCAAAACGTACATCACGAGACTCACTGAGTGCGGGTGAAGTAGGCTATGTTGTCGCCGGTATTAAAGATATTGACGGTGCGCCAGTGGGCGATACCTTAACTGATTCTAAAAACCCAGCTAAAGATCGCATGCCAGGCTTTAAACCAGTACAGCCTCGTGTTTTTGCCGGCTTGTTTCCAATCAGTTCAGAAGATTACGAAAACCTCCGTGAAGCCCTGCGTAAATTACGTTTGAATGATGCGGCACTGCATTTTGAACCCGAAACCTCTGAGGCGTTAGGTTTTGGTTTCCGTTGTGGTTTCTTGGGTATGCTGCATATGGAAATTGTCCAAGAACGCTTAGAGCGTGAATATAACTTGGATATGATTAGCACCGCGCCTACCGTGATTTATGAGCTAAAGACCAAAAAAGGTGAAATTCTCAGAATTGATAACCCGTCCGAATTACCAGAGGTCAGTTTGATAGAGGAGATTCGTGAACCCATTATTCAAGCCAATATTTTAGTGCCGCAAGAACATATCGGAGCGGTAATGAAGCTTTGTATTGACAAACGTGGCGTGCAAAAAAATATGAGTTATGCGGGTAATCAGGTTTCGATCAGCTTTGAAATGCCGCTGAATGAAGTGGTGTTGGATTTCTTTGATCGATTAAAGTCGACCAGTCGCGGTTATGCCTCAATGGATTATGAGTTTAAACGTTTCCAGGCGGATGACTTGGTACGAGTCGACTTTTTGATTAATGGTGAACCAGTGGATGCCTTAGCGATGATTACTCACCGTTCGGTGGCGGCGTCTCGTGGTAAGGAAATGATCGAAAAATTGAAAGATATTATTCCGCGCCAAATGTTTGAAGTCGCAATTCAGGCTGCGATTGGTGGCAAAATTATCGGACGAACCAACGTCAAAGCCATGCGTAAAAATGTATTGGCCAAGTGTTACGGTGGTGACGTCTCGCGTAAAAAGAAACTATTAGAAAAGCAAAAAGCAGGCAAAAAACGCATGAAAACCATCGGGCGTGTTGAACTGCCGCAAGAGGCCTTTATGGCTATACTCAATACCGGAGGATCGGATAAGTGAATTTTGAATTAATTTTGGTCATCATTACCGCGGTGACGGGGGTGATTGTCTTTGTTGATAAGTTGGTTTGGCGTCAAAAACGTTTAGAATCCGCCACCACCCAAAAAGAGCCGATGTTGATTGAATATTCGCGTTCTTTGTTTCCGGTGTTTTTAATTGTTTTGGTTTTACGCTCGTTTATTATTGAGCCTTTTCGCATTCCATCTGGTTCTATGTACCCAACCTTAGAAATTGGCGATTTTATTGTCGTAAATAAGTTTGCTTATGGTATTCGTTTGCCAGTGATTCAAAACAAACTGATTCCGCTGGGTGAACCGAAACGTGGTGATGTAGCAGTGTTTCGTTACCCACTGGATCCGAATGTAGATTATATAAAGCGGATTGTAGGGTTGCCGGGCGATGAAATTAGTTATATCGATAAAAAACTCTATGTAAACGGTAAATTGGCTAATCAAACGCCGATTGGGCGTTATGTTGGGAACGATTCTGGTTCGGTAATGACGGGTGCGGTATTGTTAAAAGAGCAGCTAACAGATGACCTGACACATGAGATTTTGATTGACCCTGATCGCACTGGACAAATACTCACAACCGTAGTGGTACCCGAGGGACATTATTTTGCGATGGGCGATAATCGTGATCACAGTGCCGACAGCCGTAGCTGGGGTTTTGTGCCGGATGCAAACTTAAAAGGCCGCGCTTTTGGTATTTGGATGAACTGGGATGATGGTATTCACTTTAATCGCATTGGCAAGGGGATCAACTGATGCCATTGGATGTTGAAAGAGAAGCCAAGCTTAAGGCGTTATCAAATAAACTTGGTTACCAGTTTAGCGATTCAAGTTGGTTAAACTTGTCGCTAACCCACCGTAGCTTGGGGGCTAAAAACAATGAGCGGCTTGAGTTTTTAGGTGACAGTTTAGTTAACTTTATGGTCGCCGATATTTTGTTCCACCAATTTACCAAATTACCAGAGGGCGATTTAAGCCGTATTCGCGCGCACTTAGTTAAAGGCGAAACCTTGGCTGAAATTGGGCGTGAATACGATTTAAGTCTTTATCTAAGCTTGGGGCCGGGCGAACTAAAAAGTGGCGGTTATCGACGCGATTCAATCATTGCGGACTCGGTTGAAGCCATCATTGCCGCGATCTATAAGGACGGTGGCTTAGATGCTTGCCGCAGTTTTGTTCAGCGTATTTATGCAAGTCGGTTGCATGCGTTGGATCCTAGCAAGGTTGGCAAAGACCCTAAAACACGTTTGCAAGAATGGTTGCAGTCACGTCAAGAACCCTTGCCGGAATACAGTATTATTAGTGTAAATGGCGCGGCTCACGCCCAACATTTTACCGTGGCTTGTTATGTGTCGAAGCTCAATACCAAATTTGAAGCCACCGACACCAGTCGACGTAAAGCCGAACAACAAGCCGCTGAATATGCGTTAGCCGCATTGGGACAATTATGAGTGACCAAACACCAAATAATGAGCATGAAATGACAGAACAAAACACTACCACTCCAGAAATGGAAATGCAGGCGGACGATTATAAAGCCGGCTTTGCGGCGGTGATTGGTCGCCCAAATGTAGGTAAATCGACCTTAATGAATGAGTTATTAGGTCAGAAGTTAAGCATTACGTCACATAAACCACAAACTACGCGTCACCGAATTCACGGTATTTTTACCACCCCCCAACACCAAATTGTATATGTCGATACACCGGGTATGCATTTGGGTGGTCAAAAGTCGATTAACCGTTATATGAATCGTACCGCAAAAAGTGCGTTTTCTGGTGTTGACGTGATTTTGTTTGTGGTCGAAGCCGGTCGTTGGACCAAAGAAGACCAAGCGGTAGCCGATCAATTGCGCGGGGTTGAAGCGCCGGTGGTGTTATTGGTGAATAAGGTCGACAAGTTTAAGCAAAAAACGGACTTGCTGCCTTATTTGCAAAACTTAAATGGCAAAGTAGATTTCCATGCTGTGATTCCGGTATCCGCATTTAAAAAAAGCGGCTTAGACCTGATTCAAAAAGAAGTCGTGAATGCTTTGCCAAGCCAGCCCGCTATTTTCCCAGAAGACTATATTACGGATCGTTCGACCAAATTTTTAATCTCAGAAATTGTGCGTGAAAAATTGATGCGTAGCCTCGGCGATGAAGTGCCTTATGGCGCGACGGTCGAAATTGAACGTTTTGAGCAAGACCCGGAAACGGGCCGTTGGGAAGTCAATGCGCGTATTCTGGTCGAACGCGAAGGCCAAAAACGTATTATTATTGGCGACAAAGGCGAAAAGATTAAACAAATGGGCACCGACGCACGCAAAGACATGATTGCATTGCTCGAAAACCGAGTGCATCTCGAACTTTGGGTAAAAGTCAAAGAAAACTGGTCGGATGATGATCGCGCTTTAGCCAGCTTGGGTTATACCGATTCTATTTACGATTAAATCTGAAATCGCGGGTGCGTATCCATGATTTATCAGCAACCGGCGTTTGTTTTACATAGTCGACCTTATCGTGAAACCAGCGTGATGTTAACCCTGTTTACACCCGAGTTTGGTAAATTAAATGCGACGGTGCGTGGGGTTCGGTCTGGTGGTAAAGCCGCAGTACAAAAGCAGGCCTGGTTGCAACCATTCCAGGCTTTGCAAATTCAGTGGCGGGGCGCTGAAAACCAGGTAAGTGAATGGATTCACCCGCAGGGCTTTGAACCGCATGGTGTAGCCATCGGCTTAAAGGGCGAAGCCAGTTTATGTGGTTTGTATCTAAATGAGTTGTTGTATCGTTTACTGCAAACCTGCGCGCCGATGGAAGCGTTATTTTTACACTATCAACAAACCTTACAGCTTCTGCATCAAGCCGATACCCGAGACCACCAGGCCTGGTGCTTACGTCAGTTTGAGTTGGCGTTATTATCTGAGCTGGGTTATGAGCTGGATTTGGTACAAGACCATCAAAGCCAGCCAATATTAGATTCTATTTTCTATACTTACCGACCTGAGTTAGGTTTCATCGCCTTACACCCCAATTATGCAAACTCGTCTGAGTGGAGTATGGCTGGTGAGTGTTTGATTAAGCTGGCACAAAAAGAATTTTGTAAAGATTGTTTACCAGCCTGGAAGCAATTAATGCGTCGCGTGTTGCATCCGCATTTAGGCCCTAAACCCTTGGCTACACGCCAATTGTTTAAATCGTTTTAAACCCAGTTATAAACTTACGCGGTTTCAAGTAATAATTATTTTCGTACTTAATTTAGCTTATTTAAGGTAAAGCCATGATGAACCCAATTTTTCTAGGATTAAACATTGATCACGTTGCCACACTTCGCCAAGCACGCGGCACACGTTACCCAGACCCGATTAAAGCGGCGCTGGATGCCGAAATGGCAGGGGCGGATAGCATTACTTTGCATTTGCGCGAAGACCGCCGTCATATTCAAGATGCCGATGTTTATCGCTTAATGGAATGCTATCAAACCAAAGTAAACCTAGAAATGGCCGTCACCGAAGAAATGCTGACAATTGCCTGTAAAACCCAACCTGAAGATGTGTGTTTAGTGCCGGAAAAACGCGAAGAGCTCACCACCGAAGGCGGTTTGGATGTCGCCGGACAACAGGAATGGATGACCCAAGCTTGCGCGCGTTTAAAGGCCGCTGGTTGTCGGGTGTCGTTATTTATTGACCCAGACGAAACTCAAATTCGTGCCGCCAAAGCGGTGGGCGCACCGGTGATTGAATTGCATACCGGCACTTACGCTGAACTGACCAAACCAGCTGAGGTTGCAGCTGAACTGCAACGCATCCGTAAAGCGGCTGAATTAGCACACAGTTTGGGTTTGGTGGTGAATGCGGGTCATGGATTGCATTATCACAATGTACAAGCCATCGCCGCGATTAAAGTGATCGAAGAACTCAACATCGGCCATGCGATTGTGGCACAAGCGGTATATTCTGGATTACCTGACGCGGTGCGTGAAATGAAGCGTTTGATGGTCGAAGCTCGCCAGCAAGCTTATTTGCAGGATTAACAATGGTTATTGGAATCGGTACGGATATTGTTGATGTCGAGCGCATTGCCGGGCTTTGGCGTCGTCAAGGTGCGCGTTTTGCCGAGCGTTTGTTAAGTGTGTCGGAGTTAGTAGAATTAGCAGAGAAAGCCTATCCAGAGCGTTTTTTAGCCAAACGTTGGGCGGCTAAAGAAGCGATTAGTAAAGCTTTGGGCACCGGTATTTCACAAGGTGTAAGTTTTCACGACATTAGCATTGGGCATACCGAATTGGGCCAGCCCTTGGTTGAGTTGACTGGTGTCGCCTTACAAATCGCGCAAAATCTAGGTATTCGGTCTTGGCGTTTGTCGATTAGCGATGAGAAAAATCATGCAGTCGCGTTTGTCATTGCGCAAGCCGATTGATTAGTTAGAAAGTTTGAGGGATACGTTGGAGCTACCAACAGGTTTTATCTAAATTAAAACCGGATTAACTTTGGCAAGTTATCCGGTTCTAAGTCGTTTTTTAAATTGTTCTTAAGTCGTTAGCGTGTTATTTCCACTGGTGGCTCAGTGTTTGACTGAGTTTAAGCGCGGTTTCCGATACCAAATCCCCCATCAAATGTTCCATTAAGGTTTTTTCTTTTTCATAGGTACGCAAGCGTGTAATCCCAATTAGATCGCGTGCGACAAACCCAATGTCACCTAAACCATCAATTAAACCCAATTCGACCGCTTCATCACCCAGCCAGACTAGCCCCGTAAATAAGTCTTTATTTTCTTGCAAACGATCACCACGTCCTTGTTTAACCACCTCAATAAACTGCTGATGGGTGCGTTCTAAAATGCGTGTTTGGAAAAATTCTTTAGCCGACGCATCTTCTTCACCAAATGGATTAATAAAGCTTTTGTGTTCTCCAGCCGTCATAGAACGGTTTTCTACCCCCATTTTTTGCATAAGTTCAGTAAAACCAAAGGTATCAAAACGCACACCGATCGAACCGATAATGGAGCCTTGGTTGGCATAAATTTCATCAGCGGCGGCGGCAATGTAATAACAGCCGGAAGCACATAAGTCTTGGGCGACGACGTAAACCGGTTTGTTGTGGAGTTTTTTGAGTCGGGTGATTTCGTCATTAATTAAGGCCGATTGCACAGGGCTGCCACCCGGTGAATTCATCGATAATAAAACCGCACGTGAGTTTTTGGCTTCAAACGCGTCACGTAACACCGAGTTAAGGGATTCCGCGCTGTTGTTCGTGCCGGCCATAATTGAACCATTTATTTTGACAACCGCAATGTGTTCGCTGCCTGCTTGTTTGGTTTCGTCTTTGGAGAATAAACCGGCAAACATTAACATCGAAAATACAATATAAACCAGTACCATCACTTTTAAAATATTGGTCCAACGACGTGACCAACGTTCTTGTTTAACGTAAGCATCCGCCGCATCCGCTAGACGGTCTAGCGGAGCCGATTTTTGAGTTGGTGTTTGGCTGACAGCTTGATTATCTGTCCAAGGGTTGTTTTGTTCCATTCATGCTTCCTGTGGATATGGCCTATAATAGTGGCCTAATTTTAACCGCTTTGGATATAAGATGTCGCAGGATTTTGAGTTTGATTTAAAGGCGTTTCTGGCTAACTTAACCGAGCGTCCTGGCGTGTATCAAATGTTGAACGCACAGGGCGTGGTGATTTATGTGGGTAAAGCCAAAAATCTAAAGCGCCGTGTATCGAGTTATTTTGTAAAAAATCAGCAAGCCATTAAAACCCAGGCGATGGTTGAACAGGTCGCACGTATAGAAGTGACGGTGACCGATACTGAATCGGAAGCCTTAATCCTCGAAAACACTTTAATTAAACGCCTGACGCCTCGTTATAACGTGTTGTTTCGTGATGATAAGTCTTACCCCTATGTGTTTGTTTCTACAGGAAAAGAATATCCAGCTTTAAGTTTTCACCGTGGTGCCAAACGCAAAGTAGGGCGCTATTTTGGCCCTTTCCCAAATGCCGGAGCGGTGCATCAAACCCTGCAAGCTTTGCAGAAAATATTCCCGGTTCGCCAGTGTGCCGACAGCGTGTTTAACCATCGATCTCGCCCTTGTTTGCAATATCAAATCAAACGCTGTTCTGGGCCGTGTGTCGGCAAAATCAGTTCGACCGATTACGCCGAAGATGTGCGCCTTACCTTGATGTTTTTAGAAGGTAAAAGTTTTGATGTGATTGAAGAACTGGGTTCGCAAATGGATTTAGCTTCTGAACAACTGGATTTTGAACGCGCGGCCCAACTGCGTGATCAAATTTCGGCTTTGCGTGCAATTCAAAGCCAGCATTTAATCAATCAACCTGGTTCGCAAGACTTGGATGTATTGGCGGTGGCCGAAGTGGCCGACCAGCTTTGTGTGACTTTGATGATGTATCGAGGTGGGCATTTATGGGGCAGCGAAAACTACTTCCCTAAAGGCCAGGTTACCACCGCTGCCGTGTTGGCGGCTTTTATTAGTCAACATTACGAAACCCATCCGGTTCCTAAAACCTTATTAACCAGCGAAAAACCCGACGACCAGGCCTGGTTGGTGGAATGGCTAACGGATAAAAAACAGCAAAACGTGCAAATAAAACAAGCCAGCCAATCCACTAGTAAAGGTTTGATCCAACTGGCGCTCACCAACGCCAACAGCGCACTTAAACAACATCTCACCCAAAAGGCTACTCAGCAAGATCGTTTAAACGCCTTGCAAGAAGCGCTGATGCTCGCCAAACCACCTGCGCGAATGGAGTGTTTTGATATTAGTCATACCATGGGGCAACAAACGGTCGCCAGCTGTGTGGTGTTTATTGATGGCGTACCGGTGACTCAGCAATATCGTAAATTTAATATCGAAGGCATTACCGGCGGTGACGATTACGCCGCCATGCATCAAGCTTTAACGCGGCGTTACCAACGTTTAAAAGCCGAGTCCGCGGTCTTGCCGGATTTGATTATTGTCGATGGTGGTAAAGGCCAATTAAGCCAAGCGATTGATGTGTTAAAAACCTTAGAATTAGAATCCGTGCCATTGGTATCAGTAGCAAAAGGCGAAGGGCGCAAAGCCGGTTTAGAAGTGCTTTATACGCCAGAGCAAGATCAAGGCATTGATCTCGAATCTGACGACATTGCTTTGCACCTAATAAACCACATTCGCGACGAAGCCCATCGGTTTGCGATTACTGGCCACCGCGCGCGCCGTCAAAAAGCCCAAACCAAATCCAGCTTAGAATCGATTGAAGGCGTCGGGCCCAAAACCAGAAAAGCCTTATTAACCCATTTTGGCGGGTTAGATCAGGTTAAAAACGCCGCTGTATCCGAGCTGTCCAAAGTGCCCAGTGTGAGCGCCAAAATCGCACAACGAATTTACGATCATTTTCACGGAGCCTAATATGAGCGAAACAGCAACCGAGCAGCAAATTATCCAGGCCACACGCTGTTGGGTAGAAAAAGTCGTGGTGGGCTTAAACTTTTGTCCGTTTGCCAAACGCGAAGTCGATGCTGACCGAGTTTATTACGGTGTGCAAAACGAGTATGCTTTAGAAGCCGTGTTGACTCAGCTAATGCTGGAATGCCAGCGACTTGACCAACAGCCGGACATTGAAACCAGTCTGCTTATTCTGCCCGTCGGGTTTGAAGGATTTTTAGACTATCTAGATTTGGTCGCTCTAGCGGAAGACTTAATGGCGCAAGAAGGCTATGAAGGAATCTACCAATTAGCCAGCTTTCACCCTGATTATTGTTTTGCCGGCGAGGCCGAAGAGGATCCAGCCAACTACACCAACCGTTCGCCTTATCCAATGCTTCACCTCATCCGAGAAGCCAGTTTAGAAAAAGCCTTAGCGCACCATCCCGACCCAGACAGCATTCCGCAAACCAATATCGACTTGGCGCGTGAAAAAGGCTTGGCTCACATGCAATCTTTACGCCAGGCCTGCTTGGGAGGCTGATTTGTTTTTAAGTGAAATCTGGCGTTATCCACTCAAATCCGCCAAGGGTTTAAGCCTCAACCAAGCGGTTTTAGACCCGTTTGGTTTGCAGAATGATCGACGCTGGATGCTGGTTGATCCAAGCGGGCAGATGGTCACCCAACGAACCTGTCCCAAAATGTGTTTAATCAGCGTGCTCGAGCCAGAATATTTGGTCTTATCTGACGCGAGCAAAACACCAGGCCTGGTGCTCCAATTACCGGATCAACCAGCGTTTGAAGTGGCGCTTCCAAACGGACAGCAAACCATCAAGGTGCAAGTTTGGCGTGATCACTGCCAGGCCTGGTTGGCCGATCCAGAGGCATCGGATAAAATAAGTGCTTATTTAGCAAAACCAGTGCGTTTAGTCTGGTTTCCAGATAATCAATTTCGCCAAGTCGACTTGAATTACGCCTCGCGCGGCGAAGGGGTGGCGTTTGCTGATGGCTTTCCGTTGTTATTAATCAGCCAAGCCTCGCTAGATGATTTAAACCAACGTTTGCACGCGCCAGTGAGCATGTCACGTTTTCGACCTAACCTAGTGATTGCGGGAGCAGACGCTTACGCCGAAGACCAAGCCCAAGGCATAAAAATAGGCGACCAGCGTTTCAGAATTGTTAAACCCTGCGCGCGTTGCTCAATTCCAAACATTGATCCATTAACCGCCAAACGATCAAATCAACCCGCACAAACGTTATTGGGCTACCGAAAAATAAAATCTGAGATTCTGTTTGGTCAAAACCTATTGTGCGATTCCGCCTTTAATAGAATGGAAAATGATAAATATCCAAACTTACGCGTTGGTATGTCGGCTGAATGGTTCTAAATTTGCAAATTGAATAGCCAGCTGGCCGCCGCGGGTGCTAAAATTCGGTTAATAAATTTATATGACTAGGAAAACTATGACACTCCAACAACTTCCCATGGCCATTACCTGGATTCGAGTTCTACTGATTCCGGTATTTTTAGTGGTGTATTACTTACCATACGAAATGGCTCACTTTAGCGCGATGGTTATTTTTGTGATTGCCGCCTTAACCGATTGGTTAGATGGCTATCTCGCGCGTCGTTTTCAAGCCACCAGCCGTTTTGGTGCATTTTTAGACCCGGTTGCAGATAAATTAATTGTCGCAGTCGCCTTAGTGGTGGTCGCGGTTGATTATCAAAACTGGATCGTCACTTTGGCCACCATCATTATTATTATGCGCGAAATGGCGGTATCCGCTTTACGTGAATGGATGGCTGAAAACAAGCAAAGTGACGTGGTTGCCGTCTCTAAAATGGGTAAATACAAAACCACGTTTCAATTAATTGCGTTATCGTTTTTAATTTACGGTGGCGAGTTATTTGGTGTGCCTTGGGTAGAGCTAGGACTTATCTTGTTGATTGTGGCGACATTTTTAACGGTGTTGTCTTTATGGAACTACGCCAAAGCCGCTTTGCCAGCGATTAAATCGGGGCTTTAAACACTTAAAACGTCAAAATAATGCTTGACGTTTTAGCCCCAACCCCTATAATACCGCCACTGTAAAGCGGGAATAGCTCAGTTGGTAGAGCACAACCTTGCCAAGGTTGGGGTCGCGAGTTCGAGTCTCGTTTCCCGCTCCAAGTATGGCAGAGTGGTAGAATGGCTATACAGCGGATTGCAAATCCGTGGATCTCGGTTCGATTCCGGGCTCTGCCTCCATAGTTACAAAGAAGTACAAGTCACCGCCCAGGTGGCGAAATTGGTAGACGCAAGGGACTTAAAATCCCTCGCCTGAAAGGGCGTGCCGGTTCGACTCCGGCCCTGGGCACCATCT
>NZ_JACUTY010000040.1 GCF_014859555.1 Thiomicrospira sp.
TCTGAAAAACTTGGCGTTGCCAGAATGAATCAGGGGTTAATCGAGGTGCCCATTTATTAGTTTGGCTGACTAGACTCACTGACTTCTAGCGGTTCAATTAAGATTTCAACTCGCCGGTTCATGGCATAATCCGTCAAATCATCGCCTTTTGCAATCGGCTGGGTATCGGCCAAACCAATGGCCATCGCCTGCTGTGGCTGGATCACACCATCACGAATAAATTGCTCAATCACCGCGGCCGCACGCGCACCTGATAGCTCCCAGTTAGACCTAAAACGGCCACCTATAATCGGTAACCGATCACTGTGCCCCACTACTTTAACCTGAACATTACCGCGCAATAAATTAGAAAACTTACGCAACATCGTCACAAAGCGCGGTTGCAAATCAGCACGGCCTAAGTCAAACGCAACTAACTCGGGAAACACCAATTGTATCCGCTGTTTGTCTGGATCAAATGACATCTGTAGCTGCTGCTGATCAACCTCTTCACTGTAGGTATCTTTCAACATTTCGTAGATTTCTAACAAACTGCTGATAGGTTGATTATCCGAGCCCATATCAAAAATAGGCGGTGCAATAGGCCGAAAATACGATTCTTGAACCAATGAAAGCTCGGCTGACTGGGTAAGAGTTTCGGTTAATGAGCGTACTATCTGTTCATAACGATGTTGATCGACTCTCGAGACGGTATAGAGTAGGACAAAAAATGCCAATAATAGCGTAGCCATGTCAGCATAAGTTATCAACCAGGGCATTTTTTGACGAAATTTTCTAGACATTTTCGACCTTTTTGGATGAGCCCACCTCCAAATATGAATGCAACAAATCACGCATAATCGCTGGATTAACGCCGTTTGCTATGCAATTTACCGCATCAATCATCATATGCTGTCTGTAAGACTCATCATGCGCCCACGACTCGATCTTATCCGCCATCGGCAAGGCAAACAAGTTTGCAATTAATGCACCATACAAGGTGGTTAACAACGCCAAGGCCATAGCAGGCCCAATGGTTTCTGGGTCACTTAAATAAGCCAACATTTGAATTAACCCGACCAAGGTACCAATCATACCGAAAGCTGGAGCCGCCTCACCAATGGCGCGAAACACACCCGAACTGGTATCCGCCACCTCATTAAATAAACTATTCTTTTCTTTGAGTGTTTTTTGTACCAAGTCGGCATCATAGCCATCGACTAACATCCGCACGCCATCTTGGTAAAACACATTATCAATCGACTTATTCTCTAAGGCGAGCATGCCACCCTTGCGTGACAAACGAATTAAATCCTCTGTTAAATCAATTAACTCGGAAAGATCTCGCGTCTCGCTCCTGAGCTTCACGGCTTGGAATGACACGCCGACCGCAACAAAGCTCTATCGGCCATCGAAAAGCGAATCATAGTCGCCGCCAACGTACCGCCGACCACAATCATTAAGCCAGGGATATTAACAAAAAGATAAATAGATGAGCCGGCCGACATCGCCATCGTAATGATGATGATGCCGGCCAATAAACCGATTAGGGTCGAAAAACTCATTGTATGCGCACCCTCTGAGAAGTTAGGTGTTAGAACCATGCCCAGCATTGTGTCTGGATTATGGCTTAGCTCAAATCAAGTTCTATGTTATCTAACAAACGCGTAGAACCCAAGCACGCCGCCGCTAATATCGTTATTTTATCTTGCGGTTGTGTCAGTTTTTGTAGACTGACTGGATCAACCAGCGCCACATAATCCACCTGGTCAAAGCCATGTCTAAGCAGATTTTGTATAGCCTCCTGTTCTAAATAGGCAAAATCGACCCTACCTGCACTTGTCACATCATGGGCAATTTTCTGCAGCTCTAAGTATAACCCAGGGGCAATTTTACGTTGTTTTTCATTTAAGAACTGATTACGCGAACTTAAAGCCAATCCATCAGAATCTCGTTTTATCGGTGCTTTAATCAATTCGATTGGCCAGTTTAAATCGGCCACCATTTGTTGCAACACACACCACTGCTGATAATCTTTTTGACCGAATACCGCTAGATCCGGCTGCACCAAATTAAATAGTTTTGCCACCACCGTGGCCACCCCATCAAAATGCCCTGGGCGGCTGGCGCCTTCCCAGAGTTGCGTTAAACTTGGCGCGGCTAATAACTGTGTCTGAGCTTGGTTTGAACCATACATTTCATTTACGCTGGGTACAAACAACGCATCACAATTAACCGAGTTTAATTTAGCGACATCCTCCGCTAGCGTTCGAGGATAACGTTCAAAATCCTCTCCCTCTCCAAACTGCAAAGGATTAACAAATACACTGCTTATTACCCGTTCGGCCTGTTGAGAAGCGCGTTCAATCAAGCTCAAATGCCCTGCGTGCAAGTTGCCCATGGTGGGCACAAAACCCACTCGTAAACCGGCTTGTTTCCAGGCTGCAACTTGGTGACGCAAAGCTTGAATGCTTGACAATTCGATCATGCTTTCATCTCATGCACTGAAGCCGGAAAACGACGATTGCGCACAGCATCTGCATAACTTGTCATTGCCTGGTTAATGCTGTTTGCACCCTGCAAAAAATTATGGCTAAAACTGGGGGTGTGGCCTGGCGTTAAACCCAAAATATCGTAAACAACCAACACCTGCCCATCGGTATTAACCCCCGCACCAATGCCGATGACCGGAATTTTTAAGGCTTTGCTGACTCGTTCTGCTAAGGCAGATGGCACACACTCTAACACCAGCATATCGACCCCAGCTTCTTGCAATGCTAAGGCTTCATCAAGCAAACGCTGCGCCTCGGCTTCATCGCGACCCTGAACACGGTAGCCTTTCTTCAAAACCGACTGCGGCAGCAAACCTAAATGGCCACAAACCGGAATCCCTAGCTGGGTTAAGGTTTCAACAAACGCCAAAACTCGTGTACCGCCTTCAAGCTTCACCATGTCCGCGCCGCCTTCTTTAATTAAGCGCGCACTGCTCTGCAAAACTTGTTCAAGACTTGCATCCGACATAAATGGTAAATCGGCAATGCACCAGGCCTGCTGTTGATTACCTCGCTGCACGAGTTTAGTGTGGTAAACCATCTCATCTAAGGTGACCGATAAAGTATTGTGATGACCTTGCACCACCATACCCAACGAATCACCAACTAATAAGACATCCACCTCCGCCTTAGCCGCACAATGTGCAAAGGCGGCATCATAAGCCGTCAAACACACAATGGGTTGTGACTGTTTTTTTAAACTTTGAAAGTAAACCAAGTTGCGTTTCATGTTTTGCCTTTATTTAGTGTCCAATTGAGTCTCAGCCGAGGATTGGTTAAGGATAAACGACTGATCTAAATTAGCGATTAATTCTGTAAGTTTACCCAAGTTCGGTAAGTCATCTTCCGGCCAAACTTGGGCGAGTGGAATCAGCACAAAATCGCGCTGCGTCATGCATGGGTGTGGAACCACCAGGCCTGGTTGTTCGATCAGCTGGTTAGCATAAAGTAAAATATCTAAATCAATCAAACGCTCACCCCAGTGACGTTGTTTAATGCGACCTTGATCTTGTTCAATTGTCTGCAAAGCCGCCAATAATGCGGCGGGCGTTAAGCAAGTTTCACACACACACACCGCATTCACAAAGTCGGGCTGGTCTTGTGGCCCTTGAGGTTTAGAAAGCCATAAATCGGATAAAACAACATGCCGAATCGAATCCAGCGCTTGTAGATTTTGCACCGCGGTTTTAATTTGCTCAGCCGGATTGTCTAAATTACTCCCCAGCCCAATCGCGACTCGAAACCAAGGCTTATTCACGGCTGTCGGTGTCTCGCTTGCGACGATAAATGTTACGCCCTGAACGACGTTTTTTAGGTGTGCGTTCGGGCCTTTTTAATTCATTAGCAAACGCGATTTGTTCAATCGCGTCTTTTTCTTGATACTCCGTCCACCAATTAAAGATTTCGGCCAACTCTAACTCGCCAGACGCTAATCGTATACCAATAAAATCGTAAGCTGCACGAAACCGCGGATGCGCGCGCAGCTGAGCCGCTCTGGCGCCAAAACGTTTAGGCAATCTAAATTGCAAACTCCATATATCGCGAATTTGAGCTGTAAAACGTTTAGGGATCGAAGTGCGGCGAATCTGCTGCTCTAATACATCATTCGCTGCGGCAAACATCGCATCTTGTGGTGACATGCCCGAATCTAAATGCGCCTGACGACGTAACATCATTGGCTCCCACAAAAACGCGGCAAACAAAAATGCCGGATTAACCGGTTTATCCTCTTGAATGCGTTTATCGGTACTCTTAAGCGACTCGATGACCAGCTGACGAGGAAAATGCTCGACATCGGTTCCCAGCATGGCATCCGTTAATGGGAACAAATGCTTGAACAAGTCATAATGACGCAACTTTTCAAACACTTCGATACCCACGCCACTATGGAAGAGTTTTAACACCTCTTCAAACATACGTGCATGCGATACGTCTTCGAGCAATGGTCCCAATTCAAATAAAGGTTTTTCAGTTTTGGGTTCAATCGCAAACCCGAGCTTAGCGGCAAAACGTATCGCTCGAATCATCCGAACTGGGTCTTCTCTATAACGTGTTTGGGGATCGCCAATTAAACGTAATTGACCGGCTTTAATATCGGCCATTCCGCCAACATGATCCACAATACTGAAATCTTTAATATCGTAATAAAGCGCATTGACTGTAAAATCACGACGCCAAACATCTTCTTCCAAGGTGCCATAAACATTATCACGCAATACGCGACCGGCGGAATCGACTTGTCGATCGTTCCCCTGATCATCACCACCACGGAAAGTCGCCACTTCAACTATCTGACGACCATAACGCACATGTGCTAAACGAAACCGGCGCCCGATTAACTGACACTTGTGTTTAAAAATTGATTTAATTTCTTCCGGAGAGGCATTGGTGACCACGTCAAAATCTTTAGGCTCTAAACCCAATAACAAATCACGCACCCCACCACCGACTAAATAAGCATCGTAACCGGCGCGCTTTAAGCCATACAAAACATCCAAAGCGCTTTTATCAATAGCTTGTCGGGATACTTTATGATCATTACGAGAAATTCGATTTTGGGTCGGATGACCGGCGGTTTGACCTGGCGGATTGGGGGCTTTACTCAAAAAGCGACGGAGTTTTCGAAAAATTCTCTGCATCATTAGTAGCATATTCAATTAGGGTTATAAAACGCCATTTTAGCAAGAGTTAGCCTGAATGTTTGGTTAAAAGTTGAGTTCGTTGTGCAAGCCGGCCAATATCCGTTAAAATTAAGCTTATAAATCCAAAAAAGGAACCCGAAGTGCCGACTAATATTGATGAAATCCAAGCCGATCTAATTAAGCGCCTTAACTATTTTGACAATTGGAAAGATCGCTATAAATACATTATCGACATGGGCAAACAATTAGAGCCTATGCCTGAAGAGTACCAAACCGAAGCGAATCGAATTCACGGTTGCCAGTCACAAGTCTGGATTCACATAGAAGAACGCGATGGCCGCCTTTATATGCAAGCCACCAGCGATGCCGCCATAGTCGCTGGCTTAATTGCGGTTTTACTTCGTGTCTATTCTGGGCGAACGCCAGATGAAATTATCAATATGCCGTTAGATTTCTTGTCCCAAACCGGCTTATTGCAGCACTTGTCACCTAATCGCTCAACCGGACTGTATCACATGATCAAACGTATTCAGGCTGAAGCTCAAGCGCAGGTTTAAAACTTTTTGCCCCTAATAAAAAAAGCCCGCTTTAAAATATTAAAGCGGGCTTAGTCTAAAAGCACCAGGCCTGGCACCTTTGTTGTTACTTAATTGAAAATTAAGCGATTTTAAGCTCTTCTTGACGTGTCGCCTCTAACGCGGCGATCCGATCTTCTAGCGGCGGGTGCGACATAAATAATGCACCAAACTTGCTAGGACGATCCGAGATACCAAACGCCGCCAATTGGTCTGGCAATTCACCAGGCTGCATCGAACTTAAACGACGCAAGGCGGCAATCATATTCTCTTTACCGGCCAAATAAGCGCCACCATTGTCGGCATGAAACTCACGACGGCGTGAGAACCACATCGTAATGACACTTGCCAAAATACCGAAGATAATTTCGAAAATGAATGAAGCCACAAAATAGCCAATGCCATGACCTTGTTCATTTTTAAGAATAATACGATCCACGAAATGCCCAGCTACACGAGCAAAGAAAATAACAAAGGTGTTCACCACACCCTGCAATAATGACATCGTAATCATGTCGCCATTGGCAATATGGGCCACTTCGTGAGCCAATACGGCTTCCACCTCATTGCGTGCCATATGGCGTAACAAACCAGAAGAAACCGCCACAAGCGCTTTGTTTTTATTCATCCCAGTTGCAAACGCATTTGGATCTGGTGCGTTATAAACCGCGACTTCTGGATGCCCAATCCCCGCTTTATCAGCAAAACGATGAACCGTCTCAACCAACCATTTTTCATCCGCCGTAGTTGGGTTTTCGATCACCTTTGCACCCGTCATTCTTTTTGCCATAAATTTCGACAAAGCCAAAGACACGAATGAACCCGCAAAACCGAATACGGCGGCAAATATCAATAGATTACCTAAATCTAAATCGACCCCGTTTGCTTGCAGGGTTGAACCCACACCCAGTAAACTGAGAACAATCGAAGCCACAGCAATGACCGCGATGTTCGTTAACAAAAATAAACCGATACGTTTCATGGATTGTTTTCCTCCTGTTTAAAACGTGATTGATAACTCAAAGTCAAAACCTTGGTCTAATATAAAGGTTTTTTATGGGCTTTCAAGGCCCAATTTTACGACTGTAATATTTTTTCTTTTTTTAGCTCAGCTTGGACTTTAACAACTCATTGACCTGAGCCGGGTTCGCCTGGCCTTTTGATAACTTCATGACTTGACCCACAAAGAAACCAAACAGCTTTTCCTGACCATTTTTATAAGCCTCAACTTGGCCGGCATTGGCCGCTAAGACATCATCCACAATTTTTTCAATCGCACCGCTATCGGTAATTTGTTTTAGGCCGTGTTTTTCAATTACTTCATCCGCTGAGCCTTCGCCCTGCCACATCGCATCAAACACCTGCTTGGCAATTTTGCCCGAAATGGTGTTATCCATAATGCGTTTCACCAAGTCACTCAAGGCTTCGGCTTTCACCGGCGAATCGGCAATCGATAAACCATCTCTATTTAGGGCTTTTGATAAATCGCCGGTGATCCAGTTGGCGCTCAATTTTGAGTCCGCGCCCTGCTTAACCATGCCTTCAAAGTAAGCCGCCGTGGCACGTGACGCGGTCAACTGATTCGCATCATAGTCCGACAAAGCATACTGCTCAATAAAACGTGCACGCATTTGCGCTGGTAATTCAGGCAAGGTTTGGCGTACCGCATCAATATCTTCTTGGGTGATCATCACCGGCAGTAAATCTGGATCGGGGAAGTAGCGATAATCATTGGCTTCTTCTTTTGCCCGCATACTGCGGGTTTCATCACGATCCGCATCATATAAACGCGTTTCTTGCACAATCTTGCCGCCACTTTCTAACACATCAATATGGCGATCCAGTTCATACGCAATCGCTTTATCAATAAAACGGAAGGAGTTAATGTTTTTCAATTCGGTACGTGTACCAAGAGGTTCGCCTGGTTTGCGAATTGAAATATTCACATCCACACGGAACGACCCTTCCTGCATATTGCCATCACAAATACCAATAAATTGAACCAACTCATGAATCGCTTTGGCGTAAGCAATCGCTTCATCAGCCGAACGCATATCTGGCTCAGATACGATTTCCAATAAAGGTGTACCTGACCGGTTTAAGTCAATACCCGTCATGCCATGAAAATCTTCATGTAAGGATTTACCGGCATCTTCTTCTAAGTGTGCACGAGTAATACCTATGCGTTTGGTTTCACCATTTACTTCAATATCAATCGCACCCGTTGACACCACTGGCAATTCAAACTGAGAAATCTGATAACCTTTGGGTGAATCTGGGTAAAAATAATTTTTACGTGCAAACACCGATTTTTTGGGCAATTCAGCGCCGACCGCCAAACCAAATGCAATCGCCATTTCAACTGTTTTTTTGTTCAAAACCGGCAACACACCCGGCAAAGCCAAGTCGACTCCACAAGCCTGCGTATTAGGTTCTGCACCATAAGCGGTTGAAGCGCCTGAAAAAATCTTTGACTGTGTCGCCAGCTGCGCATGGATTTCTAGACCAATTACTGTTTCCCAACTCATGCTTGTCTCCCGCCTTCAATCCATTCTGGGGTTTGTTTATGCCAATCCGTCACTTGCTGATATTGATGTGCGACATTTAAAAGCTTAGCTTCACTAAAATAAGGGCCAACCAAGTGCAAACCAACCGGACGCTGATTGACAAAACCAGCCGGTACCGACATCGCCGGCAAGCCAGCCAAGTTAACCGGAATCGTGAATAAATCGGCTAAATACATGCTAACCGGATCGTCCGTTTTTTCGCCTAAGTTAAACGCAGGGGTGGGCGCAACTGGGCCTAAAATCACATCACAAGACTCAAATGCCTTGATAAAGTCATCACGCACTAAACGACGTACTTTTTGAGCCTTCAAATAATAAGCATCGTAATAACCCGCCGACAGCGCATAAGCGCCGACCATAATTCGGCGTTTAACCTCAGCGCCAAACCCTTCGGCACGTGAACGTGTATATAAGTCATTTAGATCTTTAGGGTTTTCACAGCGATAGCCATAACGCACACCATCAAAACGCGACAAGTTAGATGAGGCTTCAGCTGGCGCTAACACGTAATAAGCCGACACCGCTAAATGCTGGTTTGGCAAATGCACTTCAACCAATTCAGCGCCTAACTTTTCCAGTTCTGCCATCGCTTGCTTAATCACAACCGCTACGTCTGGGTCTAGACCTTCACCAAAATATTCAGCCGGTACACCAATGCGTAAACCTTTGACTGAGTCGTTTAAACCCGCCGTATAATCGACTTTATCCATTTTTAGGCTAGTTGAGTCGCGCTCATCAAACCCAACCATCGCATTTAATAACCAAGCGTTGTCTTCTGCGCTGCGCGCCATTGGGCCACCCTGGTCAAAACTAGACGCATAGGAAATCATGCCAAACCGAGAAATTGCACCATAAGTTGGCTTGATGCCGCTAATACCACAAAACGCAGCTGGTTGACGAATGGAACCGCCCGTATCGGTGCCGGTTGCAAAAGGCACCAGGCCTGCGGCTACCGCCGCCGCAGATCCACCGGATGAACCACCTGGAACAGCTTGACGATTCCAAGGATTTTTAGTCGCACCATAAAAACTGGATTCAGTAGACGAGCCCATCGCAAACTCATCCATGTTGGTTTTACCTAAAATGGGCATATCCAAGGCTTTTAATTGGCTCACCACATGTGCATCATAAGGCGCGACAAAGTTATCCAACATTTTAGAGCCGCAACTGGTCTTCACCCCATCCGTACAAAAGATGTCTTTATGCGCCATCGGGATACCGGTTAATGGGTGCGCATTACCGGCCGCTAATTTAACATCCGCCGCTTCAGCCATTTGCAACGCCAGCTCAGGCGTAACTGTGACAAAACTATTAATTTCGCCATCTAATGTCTGAATTCGATCTAAAAAATAACGCGTGAGTTCTACACTGCTGACTTTTTTACTCTGCAGCAGAGTACTTAGTTGTTTTATTGATAAGTTATGCATGTCGTTAATCACTCAATTACCTGGGGAACAAGATAGAGTCCCTTTTGTGTAGACGGGGCGATAGCTTGGTATTTTTCGCGCAGATTGATTTCTGTTACTAAATCATCACGTAAGCGCTGGGTTTGATCCAATGGATGCGCCATAGGCTCAATGCCGCCTGTATCGGCTTTTTCCAACTGTGCGAATACATCCAAAATATTGGATAATTTCTTACTCACTAACTCAAACTCAGCTGGCTCGACTGCAATCGCCGCCAGCTGGGCAATTTTCTTAACTTCAGAGACTTGCAAAGACACCGTCTACTCCTCAAATTGATGCGTACTATTTGACAGGTTTGTGTCGCGAAAGGGATCAAATCATTGGCTAAAAAAACAAATAACCCGTTCATATTGACTCAATCGCAAAAGCATTATAAGTTACCACAGATGCACGATTCGCACAAAATTTGACGTCGATAGAAACCCTAGTTTCCTCTCTAAAAACGGACACTTTGCACAAAAACGCTAAAAGCCGGGGAGTTTTGTGTCATTTGACATGTAAATTATAAAAAATCCGTTTTTATTTGGTATAAAATACCAGCACTATTTTTGAACCCTTCTTAGGATAAATCCATGTTTCGAAAAATTCTCGGCCTCTTCTCAAATGATCTTTCTATTGACCTTGGCACGGCCAACACCTTAATTTACGCGCGCGGCCAGGGTATTCTTTTGAATGAACCTTCTGTGGTAGCCATTCGTGATAACGGTCGTGGAAACCGAAGTATTGTTGCGGTCGGGAATGAAGCGAAAAAAATGCTTGGACGTACGCCAGGTAATATTCAAGCCATTCGCCCTCTCAAGGATGGTGTCATTGCCGACTTCCACGTCACCGAAAAAATGCTGCAAGCTTTTATTCGTAAAGTACACGAAGCTAAATTCTTTCAACCTAGCCCACGCGTGTTAGTTTGTGTGCCTTGTGGTTCAACCCAAGTAGAACGCCGCGCGATTCGTGAATCCGCCGCTGGTGCCGGTGCTCGCCAAGTCTTCTTAATCGAAGAACCGATGGCCGCCGCGATTGGCGCTGGCATGCCAGTTAGTGAGGCCAGTGGTTCGATGGTAGTCGACATTGGTGGTGGCACAACTGAAGTCGCGACCCTGTCACTCAACGGTATTGTTTATTCAGATTCCGTAAAAGTAGGTGGTGACCGTTTTGATGATGCCATCATTAAGTTTGTGCGTCGTAACTACGGCATGTTGATTGGTGAAGCCAGTGCTGAAAAAATCAAACATGAAATCGGTACCGCTTATTACGAGCCAGAACCAAAAACCATTGAAGTACGTGGCCGCAACTTGGCCGAAGGTGTACCAAGAAGTTTTGTTTTAAACAGCAATGAAATCCTAGAAGCCTTGCAAGAGCCTTTATCGGCCATTGTTGGCGCGGTTCGCAGTGCACTTGAGCGCACACCCCCAGAATTGGGAGCGGACGTCGCAGAACACGGTATCGTATTGACTGGCGGCGGATCATTACTTCGCAACCTGAGCACACGTTTAAGTGAGGAAACTGGTGTACCCGTCATTGTTGCTGACGACCCTCTGACCTGTGTCGCGCGAGGCGGTGGTCGTGCATTAGAATTAATGGACGAAAAAGGTATGGACGTATTCTCGCACGACTAATCTTGTGCCATGAACTTAAGCTAGGAGCCTTCCCATTAGCCTCAACGCCACACCGCCTCAGCAAGATGGATTCCACTTTGTCACGGTGTTCATCTTAAGCATTTTCTTAATGGCCTCTGACTACTACGGTCAATACATGGGGTCATTCCGTAACGTCATCACCACCACACTCGAACCGTTTGAAAGAGCCGCCGACCTGCCAATACAACTCCATCACTGGTACATGCAGGGCGTAACCGATATAGCGTTGCTGGAAAGTGAGTTATTACAGGTTAAAACAGAAAACTTAATGCTTAAAGTTCGACTGCAACGCTTAGACAGCACCGAACTTGAACTAGACCGTTTACAACGTTTACTAGGGACAACGGGCCGAATGACAACCCAGTCTTTACGCGTCGCGAGCGTGCTTTACTACAGTTCAAGTCCTATTTCTCAATACTTAACCATTAACAAAGGTAGCATGGATGGTGTAAAAACTAACCAAGCCATCATTGATGCTTATGGCGTATTGGGTCAAGTAATCAGTCTAACCCCCGTCAGTAGCCGGGTACTACTGATTACGGACCCAGATCACCAATTACCTGTACGCGTTCAACGCACCGGCCAGCGCGGCATATTAACGGGCTTGGGCCACGACAGACTCAACCTTGACTTCGTACCACTGTCGAGCCGTGTTGAAGTAGGCGACATACTTGTAACCTCTGGGCTAGGAGGGGTGTTCCCTCCAGGTTATCCAGCGGCCGAAGTCACCAGCGTAATCCAGAACCCAGGCATGAGCTATTTAACCATTAAGGCCAAACCTTTGAGTGATATTAACAGCAGTTACGAAGTCCTGGTTTTATCCAACTCTCGAGACAACAATGAGCGATAAGTATCAAGAAATCGAACTCCACCAAGTTCGCTGGCTAGTCATCAGCAGCTACTTGGTGGGCATCATTTTTAATGTTTTTTCTCTTAGAGAGAACCTGCTCATTATCCTGCCACCACTGGGTTTATTACTGGTGTTATTCTGGAGTGTTCAACTTCTTCGCAATACGCACCTCATCACGGCCTTTCTGATTGGCTTGTTATACGACGGTCTTTATCAAACATTACTGGGAAGCCACTCATTATTGTTTGTTTTAATGACATTTATCATGCTACGCATGCGTTTACGATTCCGCAGTTATCGCTTGTGGCAACAAGGTGTCGTTATTGGTTTTTATATGCTGTTCTATCAACTCATGCATCACTTTTTCTTTTCACCAGCGCTAACAGAACAAACCGCCCTGCTTTATTGGTTAATGCCGGTTTTTAGCGCATTTATCTGGCCAGGCCTGGTGCTATTGATGCGTGGATTATCTAATCGTATCTCGACGCTTTAGACAGCTAAAATGAATAATTTGAATAATCTTCAATTTGATGAAACCCAGTCTCGCATCCGACAAAAAGCCTTGTTCTCAAATCGCTTGCTGTTCGCTGTGTTTATTATCTTTGTCGTGTTTTGTCTTTTTATGGCTCGAATGGTTTTTCTGCAATGGTTTAACCATGAAGCCTATTTAGGCCTATCAGAAGGTAATAGAATATCGGTTGAACCGATCGCTCCCGAACGCGGCAAAATATATGATCGAAACGGCGTTATCTTAGTAGATAACCAGCCAGTTTATTCCTTATCTTTTATGCGTGAACTAGTCTACGACCTTGACTACACTTTAAACACCATCCAAGAATTACTGCCTGAAATACGCCCTGAAACACTTGAGCAGTTTAAAAAACGTTTACTACGCACACCACGACACCGCGCTCTTATCCTGCCCTATACGCTTGATGAATCGGAAGCGGCGCGTTTTGCTGTTAACAGCTATCGTTTTCCCGGCATCACCCTAAATGCTCGTCTAAAACGGGTGTATACGCAAAACCAATCGGCCGTGCATCTTTTGGGTTATGTTGGTCGCATCAGCCAGCAAGACAACTTAACGATTGACCGAAGTCGCTACCGAGGCACCGAAAGTATTGGTAAAACAGGGATTGAACACTTCTACGAAGATAAACTTCAAGGCTACCCAGGCCTGCAACGTATCGAAACGAATGCACAAGGTCGCACCATTAGAAGTTTAGAAACCATCCCCCCCATATCCGGGCAAGACTTGACCTTAACGATTGATATTCGACTGCAACGCTACCTAGAGGATCTATTTGATGATCGTCGTGGAGCGGCGGTTGCGATCAACCCAGAAAATGGCGAAATATTAGCCTTTGTCAGCAGCCCAATGTTTGACCCCAATATGTTCGTTGATGGAATCAGTCACACCAACTATAACGCACTGCTTCATAACCGTAACAAACCCCTTATTAACCGCGCCTCACGCGGCCAATACCCACCGGGCTCGACCACCAAGCCATTTATCGGACTTGGCGCTTTGGAAGCGGGCTTTACAGGCATGGATGACACCATTTTTGATCCAGGTTATTTTGATTTTCAAGAACGCCGCTACCGCAACTGGCGGCGTGACGGTCACGGTGTGACCAATTTACAGCGTTCTATCGTCGAATCTGTCGATACCTACTTCTATAAAATGAGCTTAGATATGGGGATTGACTCGATTCATGACATCCTTGCACCATTTGGTTTTGGCGCACAAACTGGGATAGATATTCCAGGTGAAGCCACCGGTATATTGCCATCTCAGCAATGGAAAATGGCGACTTACGGCAAAGCCTGGTTCCGTGGTGAAACGATTATTTCTTCTATCGGACAAGGCTTCAACTTAACTACCCCTCTTCAACTGGCCAAGGCCACCTCAATACTGGCTAACCGTGGCCGCATCATTCGGCCACACACCTTAAAAGGTCAAGCACTGGAGTCACCTGAACAAATCCCGATCAAAAACCGCGAACACTGGGAATACATTATTGATGCCATGATTGATACCGTTCACACGCCACGCGGCACAGCTTGGGGCGCGGGTCGTCACATTAAAGACTATAAAATCGCAGGCAAAACCGGAACCGCCCAAGTTTTCAGTCTAAACGACGGTGAATACAATGAAGAAGAACTAGATAAACGCTTACACGATCATGCTTTATTTGTTGGATTTGCTCCGGCTACACGCCCTAAAATTGCGATCAGCGTGGTTGTCGAAAATGCGGGGGGCGGCGGACGCGTGGCGGCACCCATCGCCATTCAAGCTATGAACCACTATCTTAAAGAGTTAGAATAAATATGATCCGCTCACTCATCTCCCCCTCTGATTCGCTGTATGTCTCACCAAAAAGCTGGTTGCAAAAACTACATGTGGATGGTTGGTTATTACTAGGCTTAATATTACTTCTATCAACCAGCTTACTTACCGTTTACAGTGCTTCTGGCGGCGACTTACAAACCACTCAACAACATGGCTTTCGTATTTTATTCGCCTTAGGACTGATGTTAGCCGTAGCGCAAGTCTCGCCGTCCAACCTTGCCTTGATCACGCCTTGGGCTTTTTTAGCTGGGCTATTAATGTTGCTGGCCGTTCTCGTTTTTGGGGATATGGGTAAAGGTGCCCAACGTTGGTTAGACCTTGGCATTGTGCGCTTTCAACCTTCCGAATTGATGAAGTTAGCCCTACCCATGATGGTAGCCTGGTTATTTGCTTATTGCGATTTCCCAGCCCCTGCCAGTCGATTCATAATAGGCTTAACTATTATCGCCATTACCGCGGGTTTAATTGTGATTCAACCCGACCTCGGTACCTCCATTTTAATTGCCATGAGCGGATTATTCGTGATATTTTTTGCTGGCCTGCCCTGGAAAATCATTATAGGTGCGCTAACCGCCATTGCGATCAGTATGCCTGTAGCCTGGAACTTTATGCACGCCTATCAAAAGCAGCGTGTATTAACCTTTATGAACCCAGAATCCGATCCACTTGGCAGTGGATACCATATTATCCAATCTAAAATAGCGATCGGTTCAGGCGGCATAGAAGGTAAAGGCTTTATGGGCAGCACCCAAGCCCATCTCGAATTTTTACCGGAAAGTACCACCGACTTTATCTTCTCAGTATTTGCTGAAGAATTTGGATTGATTGGTGTTGTAATACTTTTAAGCTTATATAGCTTTGTGTTAATCCGCGGTTTAATGATCGCCTATTTTGCCCAAGACAACTTCAGTCGACTCTTAGCAGGCAGCTTTACCATGACCTTATTTATCTACATCACGGTTAATATCGGGATGGTCAGCGGTCTTTTACCCGTTGTGGGTTTGCCACTGCCTTTAATTAGTTACGGCGGCAGCTCAATGGTGACCTTGATGATCAGTTTCGGCATTTTAATGTCAATCCACACCCATAAAAAAATGTTGACGGATTAAAGTCGAATTCCTATACAAAGGTTTTGATTTGCAAGCTTTTGTGATAAATTAAGCTGATTCTTTAACTTAATAATTTAATGGCAAATATACCCTCTATGAAAGCTTCGTTTTACAAACTATTTTTTGTTTTGCTTGCGGTGAGCATAAGTGCTACTAGTGTCCGTGCCAACACCCCTTTTGTATCTCCGGTACCCCCTTCAGTCGCTGGAACCGCGCACTTTGTGATTGATTATCACAGTGATGCAATCATCAGTGAAAAAGATGCCGACATGCAAATTGAACCGGCGAGCTTAACTAAAATCATGACCGGTTATGTGGTCTTTAACGAACTTAAGTTAGGTCGCATCCAAATGGATGACATGGTGACGATTAGCAAAAAAGCTTGGCGCATGCCGGGTTCAAGAATGTTCATTGAAGTCGGCAAGCAAGTTTCGGTTGAAGATTTAATAAAAGGCATGGTGATCCAATCCGGCAACGATGCCAGCGTCGCTTTGGCTGAACACATTGCACGCACAGAAGAAAACTTTGCCGACATTATGAACCAGTATGCTGAACAACTGGGCATGACCAACACTAACTTTCTAAATGCAACCGGCCTACCCAATCCAGCTCATTTAACCACCGCACGTGATTTAAGCATCTTAACTAAAGCCTTAATTCGCGATTTCCCAGACTTCTATGATTGGTACTCTGAGAAGCGTTTTACCTTTAATGGCATTACGCAATACAACCGTAACCGCTTGCTATGGCAAGACCCAACGGTAGATGGCTTAAAAACAGGCCATACCGAATCAGCCGGTTATTGCTTAGTATCATCGGCGAAACGCAATGACATGCGAATAATTGTGATTGTAGTCGGCACCGACAGTGCCACCCAGCGTGTTTCGGAAAGTCAAAAATTACTCAACTATGCTTTCCGTTTTTTCGAAACCCATAAGTTATTTGAGGCTTCACAACGCCTAGTTGACGCTCGTATTTGGGGCGGCGAACGTGACACCTTAGGGGTGGGCTTGGCGGACGAATTATTTGTCACGGTGCCACGCGGTCAATACCAGAACTTAAAAGTTGAAACTTCGCTTCCTCCTCAAGTCAACGCGCCGATACAACAGAGTGACAATATTGGTCAATTAGTGATTAACTTGAACGGTCAAGTTCTACTTGAGAAGCCTTTGATTGCTTTATCTGAAATTGAAGAAGGTTCATTTTTCAAGAAACTATTTGACCGTGTTAAATTATTTTTTCAAAACTTATTCGGATGGCTCTAATCTGATATGAACTCACAAATCGTCTATTTAGATGGCGAGTTTATGCCGATGGATGAAGCCCGCGTATCCCCAATGGATCGCGGGTTTTTATTTGGTGACGGCGTATATGAAGTCATCCCAGTATATCAACGCCAAGTGTTTGAATGGCCGGCGCATTTAGCACGCTTAAAGTACTCTTTGAATGCCACCTCTATCACCAATCCATTGAGCGACCAGGCCTGGTTGGAGATGATTGAGCAGTTAATAAAACGTCATGAATGGGCCGATCAATTCATTTATTTGCAAGTTAGTCGTGGCGTGCAAATCCCACGTGATCATTTGCCGGCAGCCGATTTAACGCCTACCGTCTATGCGTACACTAACCCACTTAAACCCGTAGCGAATCACATCATTCAACACGGCATCAAAGTAATTAGCCTAGAAGATATTCGCTGGTTACGCTGTGATATTAAGGCCTTAACACTCTTGCCTAACGTTATGGCTAAACTGCAAGCTCAAGCCGCCGGTGTAGATGACGTTATTCTGGTACGAGCGGATGGTACAGTTAGTGAAGGCTCGGCAAGTAATTTGTTTATGGTAAAAGACCAAACCCTGATCACCCCGCCCAACTCACACAAAATTTTACCCGGCATTACACGTTTAGTAATTGAAAAACTCGCCCAGCGTCACCATATAAGTTTAATCGAGCGGGATATTCAGCAAGACGAATTAAATTCAGCGGATGAACTTTGGTTAACCAGCTCAACCAAAGAAGCCCTGCCGATTACCCAATTGAATGGCAAAGCCGTTGGCACAGGCCAACCCGGGCCAGTTTGGCAAACTTTACGCCAACATTACCAAGCTTATAAAAACGAAATTATAAAACCAAACTAAGACTATGACTGATTTACACCACCCAGATATTGATACCTTAATCGAGTTCCCTTGCGACTTCGAACTTAAAGCGATGGGTCGCCATTGCGAAGAGTTTATCGATTTGGTCTTCAACATCACCCAAAAGCATGTGCCGGATGCAAGTCGTGAGAATTTGCGCCTTAATGAATCCAAAGGCAGCAAATTTGTGTCGGTAAAAATCAAGTTTTACGCCACTCATATTAACCAAATCCACGGCATTTACGGTGAACTAAACGAGCACCCAGACGTGCTTATGACACTGTAACAAGCACCAGGCCTGGTGGATGTTGATCGAAGTTAAAAACCTAGGATTGCAGGACTACTCAACCACCTGGCAACAGATGCAAGGCTTCACCGCTCAACGCCAAGCCGACACACCTGATCAGATTTGGATAGTTGAACATCCGCCAGTATTTACCCAAGGGCTAAATGGCCAACCTGAACATATCCAACAATCGCTAGGCGACATTCCGCTTGTATTATCGGATCGTGGCGGTCAAATTACCTACCACGCCCCCGGCCAGTTGATTGTTTACACCTTGATTGACCTGAAACGCCGCCAACTGGGCGTAAGAGCCCTGGTCAGCCTACTCGAAAACGCCTGTATTGACCTGTTAGCCTCACTGGGTATTTCGGCCGCATCCAGAAAAGACGCCCCCGGCATTTATGTGGACGGCCAAAAAATCGCGTCTTTAGGCTTAAAAATTAAACGTCAATGCAGTTATCATGGCTTGGCTTTAAATGTAAACATGGACTTAACCCCGTTTAAACGCATCACCCCTTGCGGACTAACTGGCATGCAAATGACCCAAGTCAGCCATTTTAATCCCGAACAAACGGTTCAAAGCCTAGCACCAGGCCTGGTGGAACGCATTAAACAAGCCCTATCAAATTGGCCTATAATAGCCAATCATTTAAACAACGACAAAACTCAACCCAAGTCCAATTAGACTGGGTGTACCTGGTGGTTAACATGCAGCAAATACAAGAAATATCTTTGGATCAAATTACCGGCTTAAAAGCCCGCAATGCCGCGATGAGCAAAGGCGAATACAAAACCAAATCGCTTAAACATCGCCCCGATCCAGAGCGTGAACGCCTTGCCAAACCCAGTTGGATTCGCGCCAAACTGCCTAAAGCGAAAGACATTCACCGTATCGCCGAACTCAAAAGCATCTTACGCGAACATCAACTCCATACGGTTTGCGAAGAAGCCTCCTGTCCCAATTTAGGAGAGTGTTTTGGTCACGGCACCGCTACCTTTATGATTATGGGCGACATCTGCACACGTAAATGCCCGTTTTGCGATGTGACCCACGGCCGCCCTAAACCCTTAGATGCAAACGAACCCATGCACATGGCCAAAACCATTCAGGCGATGCAACTTAAATACGTGGTAATTACCTCAGTTGACCGTGACGATTTACGCGACGGCGGTGCAAAACACTTTTTAGACTGCGTACAAGCCGTACGCACCCACGCGCCGCAAACCCAAATCGAAAGCCTAGTGCCGGATTTTCGTGGCCGTTTAAGCGTGGCGCTCGACACCCTAAGCATCGCCCCGCCGGATGTACTTAACCATAATCTAGAAACCATCCCGCGCTTATACGAACAGGCGCGTCCGGGTGCGAATTATCAGGCCTCACTTGACCTGCTGCAACGCTTTAAACAAGCCAACCCACAGGTTAAAACCAAATCCGGTTTAATGGTGGGTTTAGGCGAAAGTTTTGAAGAAATGATTCAGGTTTTAAAAGACCTGCGCGCCCACCAAGTGGACATGTTAACCGTCGGCCAATATTTGCAACCAAGCCTGCACCACTTAGCGGTTGAACGTTATTGGACGCCTGATGAGTTCAAACAACTCGAAACCCAAGCTTATGAATTGGGCTTTACACACGTGGCCTGCGGCCCGATGGTACGATCGTCATACCATGCCGATTTACAAGCGAAAGGTGAATATAAATGAT
>NZ_JACUTY010000005.1 GCF_014859555.1 Thiomicrospira sp.
AGAGAAAAGGTTTAAGAGAAAAGGTTTAAGAGAAAAGGTTTAAGAGAAAAGGTTTAAGAGAAAAGGTTTGCGTCCCCTTTTTCGTGCAAAGCTCTCAATAAATATGAATGGCCTAATTTTAGATGATAACCAGGCCTGGTATGAAGCGAAAGTCTTTTAAGTTATAGGTAAAAAGTGGCAATTTGCGAGTCAAGCAAGTTGCGGCGATGAGTGCATCGGGTATATCAAGGGTATGACTTTTTGCATAACTTGTAATTAAGGCGGTAGCTTGTTCGCTAGTGACTTGGTCAATATGAATAATCTGAAACTTTTCAATAAACGCTTGAAGCTGTTGCAGTTCCTTTTTATCAAGTGCGCCATAAAGCAGTTCCATTGCCGTTATGCTGCTAATGGCGAAACCTGTATTAAATTGCTTTAACTTATCCAGTGTTTGAGGGTTATTTTTTAAAATCTCGATGAGCACATTGGTGTCGAGGCAAATCATTTCCAAGCCTTTTCACGCAAGGATTCTTGACTAATATCACGGTCTTGCCAAAGGCCTGCAAATTCAGAAAAATCAGGCGCATCTTTGGGCTGCTTTGCCTTAGCTAAATCTTTGGCAACGACATCACGAATATAGCCAGAAATCGATGTGTTCGCTTGTTTGGCTTGTTGTTTGAGTTCTTCAAAAAAAGCCTCTTCAAAGTAAATTTGGGTTCGATGCATCACTCACCTCTTTATATTGATATACATTATAAATATACATCATGACTTATCCTGTGGCAAGTAAGGGCTTATGCAAACTAGCGATAACCAGGCCGGGTGGTTGACTCAGTGATTTATCTCTTTTTAAAAATTAAATCCCAAACCCCATGCCCTAATCTATGGCCGCGTTGTTCGAATTTGGTTAGGGGACGGTAGTCGGGGCGTGGGGTGAATTGGCCTTCTCCGGCGGCGTTGGTGTAGTCGGGTGCGGCGCTCATGACTTCCATCATGTGTTCGGCGTAATCTTCCCAATCAGTCGCCATATGAAATTCGCCGCCAGCTACTAAATGTTCTGCTAGTTTGGCGACAAAAGCTGGTTGTACAATACGTCGTTTTTTGTGGCGTGCTTTGTGCCACGGGTCGGGAAAAAATAGATACACGCCGCTTAAGCTATTCTGCGGAATTTGTTTTTCTAATATCTCGACCGCATCGTGATTAAAAATCCGAATATTGGTCAGGTTCTTTTCTTCAATCAACTTACATAACGCACCGACCCCTGGACGATGCACTTCGATACCAATGTAGTTATTCTGTGGATTGTCTTGCGCCATTTGCGCCAAGCTGCTGCCCATGCCAAAACCGATTTCGACATAGGTTGGGGCTTTACGACCAAATATTTGTGCTAAATCCAATAATCCGGCATCGGCTTCAAGTCCGTATTGTGGCCAAATTCGGTCGATGGCGGCTTGTTGACCTTTCGACATGCGCCCTTGGCGTAATACAAAACTTTTGATGCGGTGGCGTAGGGTATTTTCGGTTGAGTCGGCTTGTTCGCTCATGGCGTAATCTCTCAGCGGGCGTTGAAAAGTCTGCTAGTATAACCGACTTCGTGGACGCTTTACAGGAGAGGGGTTTGAGCTTTGCAGCACGTTTATTAGCTTGGTTTGATGTGCATGGCCGTCACGATTTGCCTTGGCAGCATCCGCGTTCGCCTTATCAGGTTTGGGTGTCGGAAATTATGTTGCAGCAAACCCAGGTGCAGACGGTGATTCCATACTTCGAACGTTTTATGCAGCGCTTTCCTGATATTAAGGCGTTGGCGTTGGCAGAGCAGGATGAGGTTTTGGCGCATTGGGCTGGGCTGGGTTATTACGCACGTGGACGAAATTTGCACAAAGCGGCTCAGATTATTGACACCCAGCATGGCGGCGAGTTTCCTGATGAATTTGAGGCGATTATAGCGTTGCCGGGAATTGGACGTTCGACCGCTGGGGCGATTTTGTCGCAGGCATTTGAGCAACGTTATGCGATTTTGGATGGCAATGTAAAGCGTGTGTTAACGCGTTATGCGGCGATTGAAGGTTGGCCGGGCCATAAAAAGCTCGAAACTAAATTATGGCAATTAGCCGAAGACTTAACCCCGCCAACCCGTTTTGCCGATTACACTCAGGCGATTATGGATTTAGGCGCGACCTTATGCAAAAGAACCAGGCCCGGTTGTGATCAATGCCCGCTTAAACAGGATTGCCAAGCTTATCAAGCCGGGCGCGCCGCCGAGTTCCCTTATTCTAAGCCTAAAAACCCCAAACCCATTCGCCAGGCCTGGTTTTTATTATTGTTAAACACGGATGGAAAAATCGCTTTGATACAACGCCCAAACAGCGGTATTTGGGGCGGTTTGTATAGTTTGCCGGAGTTTGATTCTTTCGATGCGTTAAGCTTGGCTGGGGTGGATTTGAATAGTCTGGTAAAATGGTCGGGTATTCGGCACAGTTTTAGTCATTATCATTTAGATATGATGCCAGTGTGTGCGTTAAGTGCGCCGACTGTGGCCGAACCAAGCGAACCTTATAATTGGTTAACGATAGAAGAGGCTTTAAAAGTCGGGCTTCCGGCACCGATTAAAACCTTATTACAACGTGCATTAAATCAAACAGATGTAGAAACAAAACCTTTTGGAGGTATCTATGACAAGACAAGTACATTGCGCAAAATTTAACGAAGATATGGAAGGCTTGGACTTTTCGCCTTTTCCGGGTGAGCTGGGTAAACGTGTTTACGAGAGCGTTTCTAAAGAAGCTTGGAAACAATGGTTAAGCCAACAGACGATTTTGATAAATGAATACCGTTTATCCAGTTTAGATCCGAAAGCGCGGTCGTTTCTGCAAGAAGAGATGCAAAAGTTCTTATTTGGTGATGAGGATATTGACATGCCGGACGAATTTAAGCCGGTTTAAGCCTTTATATGCAGCAAAATTAGAATTTTTAGGCAATAGAGTTTGTTATAATGAATTCCAATTGTCTGTTTTTGTAGTTAATAAATGTCTAAATTGATCGATATCTTTGTTGGGCGTCAGCCAGTCTTTAATGGTCAACTGCAACTATTTGCTTATGAATTGCTTTTTCGCACCAATAGTGAAGACAATCATGCCGTAATTGTCGGCGGTGATAGCGCGTCCGCCCAGGTCATGCTGAATACCTTTGGTGACATAGGTATTAAAGACGTGGCAGGTGATCATAAAGTATTTATTAACTTCACCGAAGGCTTGCTGCTACGCGAATATCAACCCTTCTTCCCTAAAAGTCAGGTTATTATTGAGATCCTAGAGGATGTTAATGTAACGCCGACTCTGCTTAAAGCTATTCAAAAACTGCGTGATAAAGGCTATACCATCGCCTTAGATGACTATGTGTTTAACCCCAAACTTGAACCGCTGGAAGCCTTAGCCGATATTATAAAAGTTGATATTCTCGAAGTTGGTCCCAAACAAATGTTGGAGCACGTGCAGCGTTTGAAGGACAAGGGTGTGCGTTTACTCGCCGAAAGGGTCGAAACCCGCGAACAGTACGATTTTTGTAAAAAAATTGGCTTTGATTATTTCCAAGGTTACTTTTTTGCCAAGCCGGTGATTATTAAAGGTCAGCGTTTACCGACTAACAAAGCCAGTGTATTAGAGCTGTTATCGAACGTTTACGATCCCAATGTGGATATGGTAAAACTCAGTCATATCATTGCAAAAGATGTATCGTTAAGCCAAAAACTACTGCGATTTTTAGCCCAAGATGGCGTGGCTGGTAAGACAAAAATCACCTCGATTCACGATGCGGTATTACGTTTTGGTTTAGAGCGTTTAAAGAGTTGGGCGGGCATGTTGGTTTTGTCGGGTATGGACGATAAACCGGATGAGTTATTTCATACCTCTTTAACCCGCGCTAAGTTTTGTGAACTGGTGGCTGAACGTTTAAAAGACGCACCAAAAGAGCTGTATTTTACAGTTGGATTGTTTTCAACTTTAGACGCGGTAATGGATTTAGACTTGCCCAGCTTGTTGGGCAAGTTGAGTTTAGATGAGTTAATTGTAGCGGCATTGATGGGTGAAGAAAATCCACCAGGCCTGGTGCTAAAAGCCGCCAGAAGTTTAGAGCAAGGTTCGACCCGTTTTAAATTGCCGGGTGATTTGACGCCGACTGAATTATCGAACCTTTATTTGCAAGCAATGCAGTATACGCAAAGCGTGAACTTGTTGCCTTTATAAGCTTTAATAAGAAGGCTTTATTTGATTTCATGTACAAAAAAACCACCGTGAAGGTGGTTTTTTTGTTGTTAGCGTATGCGTTTATTAAACGTGGTATTTAGGGCTTAACTCAACCACGGCTTCAATAAAGGCACCGGCATGTTCCGGTTTCACTTCTGGGTGAATACCGTGACCTAGGTTAAAGATATGGCCTGAACCTTGGCCATACTTTTCTAAAATATACTCGACTTCTTGGCGAATACGTTCAGGTGATGCATATAACATGCTTGGGTCCATGTTGCCTTGAATCGCGACGCGATCACCAACACGACGACGAGCATCATCAATATCGGTTGTCCAATCCAAACCAAGTGCATCCGCACCGGTATCGGCCATAGCCTCTAGCCATTGGCCGCCACCTTTGGTGAATAGAATAACCGGCACTTTAACGCCGTTATGTTCACGTTTTAAGCCGTCAACAATCTTCGCCATGTAGTTTAGTGAGAATTCTTTATAGTCACGTGGCGTTAATACGCCGCCCCAAGTGTCAAAAATTTGCACAGCTTGCGCGCCGGCTTCAATTTGGGCGTTTAGGTATTCAATTACCGAGTCAGCCAATATATCCAAAATATGGTGCAAGGTTGCTGGCTGGTCGTACATCATAGCTTTAATGATGGAAAAGGTTTTGCTTGAGCTGCCTTCAACCATATAGGTGGCCAAGGTCCAAGGACTGCCAGAGAAACCAATTAAAGGCACGCGACCGTTTAGGGCTTTACGAATCGTACTGACCGCGTTCATGACATAACCCAAATCTGAGCCCATATCCGGTACATAAAGTTTTTTAGCATCCGCCATTGAGCGGATAGGTTTGTCAAAGACGGGGCCTTCGCCCGTCGCAAAACGTAATCCTAGCCCCATCGCATCCGGAATGGTTAAGATGTCTGAAAACAAAATCGCTGCATCAAGAGGAAAACGCTCTAACGGTTGCAAGGTGACCTCACAAGCGAACTCTGCATTACGGCACAAATCCATAAACGAACCAGCTTGTGCACGGGTCGCGCGATATTCTGGTAGGTAGCGACCCGCTTGGCGCATCATCCATACAGGCGTGCGGTCAACAGGCTGGCGCATTAAAGCGCGTAAGAAACGGTCGTTTTGTAATGCAGACATGAAAAGAACCTTTGTGAAAACAAAAACCGTATTCTACCGACAAAGCACGAGGCTGTCATCTTTGCTGTTGTGTTAGGTGAGGGTTTGCCAACCACCAGGCCTGGTGGTTGAGTTATTTATGCGATTAAGGTTGATATGGATTAAGTTTGTCGATCATGTTGGGATGGGAAATCACCACGTACATCGCGCCTTGGTAGGCAAAGCCATAACCACGCACTTCGATAGTTTGGCCTTTTAAGGCTTCTACGTCACGATAATTAAAGTTCGGCCAATCTTCACGTTTAACCCTAATACCGGTGGTGTCTAGGTTAATAATGATGTTGTTACGGCTTTGCGATACCTGTCGAACTTCACCACGGATAATACGAAACCCTAAATCGACATCCGAAAGCTGACTGCTCAGGGCGACCGGAAACTTGAGTTCGGGTTGATTCACACTTAAACGCCAAATACCACGGTTAGCCTGTCGGGCGCGTTGTTCGGCACGGAAATAGCATTCTTGGTATTTTAAATTGGGTGGATTGGTTTCCACCATGCCTAAGCCATTTTCTAGCAACAGTTCATTAACATTGCGGCCATCTTCTAAAAATAAATGCGCCACCACTCGACCAAAGCCATCCATTCGCTGTTGGTCAAACTCTATTCCAATTTTGCGGTCGTTATTGGCCAAGATACGATTTAGGAAAGTAAGTGATTCGCGTGATAATGGTCGCGGCGGGTCTGTTCGTTTGCTGAGATCACCCATTTCAGGGGCATAAACACCGGCCATAATATATTGGCGACTGCCAACGATGACGACATTTCCGGCTTGGGCAATGCGGGCCTTTTCCCAGTTGTCGATATTAGTTGGCCCACAATTTTGTGCATGTACCGAACTCAACCACAGGGTGCTTAAAAGAAATAGAAGGCTAAAAAGGCTGGAGTGTTTTTTCATGATGGGTTCATTCTAAAACAAGCGACGCCTAACCGCAATCGAATGCCGTGTTGGGCGCAAACAAAAAAGCCACATAAAAATGTGGCTTTAAAGACGCGTTTGACCGCGATAGGTAAAAACCTGATCTTACTTGCGAAGTGAACCGTATTTTTGACGGAACTTCTCAACACGACCTTCGGTGTCAACCAGTGTCTGCTTACCAGTATAAAACGGGTGAGAAGCACTTGATACTTCAACACGAACCAGCGGATAGTCTTTACCGTCTAGAGTGATTGTATCGCCAGAAGTTTTCATGGTTGAACGAGTCATAAATGTCTCACCAGTTGAGATGTCCTGGAAGACGACTTCGTTATATTCTGGATGAATGTCTGCTTTCATAATGACGGTCCAAATTAATAGGGGTTAAAATTTAAAGACGAGATTTTAACAGAGAAAAAGTTAAAATCAAGTCATGTTTCTGATTTATCTAATAAACTAGCGTTTCATCGACTCAAATAAAGCCGTGTTGGTTTTGCTCACTTTCATTTGATCAATCAGGGTTTCAATGGCTTCAACTTCGTTCATGCTGTGCAAGAAGCGACGTAGAATCCAAATGTTCTGAAGTTCTTCCGGTGTGGTTAGGAGTTCTTCTTTACGTGTGCCGGACTTGGTAATGTTAATCGCAGGGAAAGTACGTTTTTCAGCAATATGGCGCGACAAATGAAGCTCCATGTTACCCGTGCCTTTAAATTCTTCGAAAATAACTTCGTCCATTTTAGAACCAGTATCAACCAATGCCGTTGCAATAATGGTTAATGAACCACCTTCTTCAATGTTACGCGCCGCACCAAAGAAACGTTTTGGACGATGTAATGCATTTGCATCCACACCACCGGTTAAAATTTTGCCAGAGGCCGGAACCACAGTGTTATAAGCACGCGCTAAACGTGTAATTGAGTCCAGCAAAATCACCACGTCGGTTTTGTGTTCGACTAGGCGTTTGGCTTTTTCAATCACCATTTCAGCAACTTGTACGTGACGGGCGGCCGGTTCATCAAAGGTGGACGCAATCACTTCACCTTTAACGGTACGCTGCATTTCAGTTACTTCTTCCGGACGTTCATCAATCAATAACACGATTAAATAACACTCCGGATAATTTTCGGCAATCGATTGCGCCAAACCTTGCAGAATAACGGTTTTACCCGATTTAGGCGGCGCGACGATTAAGCCACGTTGGCCTTTACCAATTGGTGAGGCCATATCGATAATACGTGGGGTAATGTCTTCGGTACTACCGTTACCAATTTCCATACGCATACGGCTGTCGGCATGCAAAGGCGTGAGGTTTTCAAAGGCAATTTTTTTGCGCGCGACTTCCGGGTCTTCAAAGTTGACGCGATCCACTTTGAGCAGGGCAAAATAACGTTCGCCTTCTTTAGGTGGACGAATTTTGCCTTGAACCGTATCACCAGTGCGTAAGCCAAAACGGCGAATTTGGCTAGGTGAGACGTAAAGGTCATCTGGGCCAGCCAAATAAGAGCCATCTCCAGAACGCAGGAAGCCGAAGCCATCCGGCAGAATTTCAAGTACGCCTTCACCAAAAATATCTTCACCTTTTTGCGCGTGGCCTTTTAATATGGCGAAGATAATATCTTGTTTACGCTGACGAGCAAGATTGCTATCCAACCCCATTTCGCTAACGAGTTCGATAAGTGAAGCGGCTGATTGTTTTTTTAAGTCGTTTAGATTCATAGTGCTTTTTGGTGTTTAATTATTTAATGAATGGCCTGTTAAGGCGGGTTTGAAATTCTGATTGGGAACGTTGACTGGAGTGATACGCGCTGAAGTTGCGTTCAGCGCGCGAAACGAGTTTACAGATTGTTATCCAAGAAAGTGCAAAGCTGTGATTTAGACAGTGCACCTACTTGAGTAGAGTCTACTTCGCCGTTTTTGAACAACATAAGTGTTGGAATACCGCGCACACCAAATTGTGGTGGCGTTGATGGGTTTTCATCAATGTTCAATTTTACGATTTTAAGTTTACCATCGTAATCGCCAGCCACTTCATCAAGAATTGGCGCGATCATTTTGCAAGGACCACACCATTCGGCCCAAAAATCGACCAAAACAGGTAGTTCAGACTTTAAAACTTCGGCTTCGAAGTTGGCATCAGATGTCGCAATAATTTTGTTACTCATAGGTAACTCCTTATAATTTTATTTTTTTGGTACGAATAACCATTCTGAATGTGATCAGTGTGTGAGGGGATTCGTACGGAAAGTGTTCATTGAAACGAAGAGCAGTGGTTTTTCACTATTTTTTAGCTACTCTATTCACACTGTGATTCGGGGGCTATATTGTGCCCTGACAAAACATTTTGACAATTATTACACTAGGTATGTAGGATTTGCAAGTTAATTTTTCAATTTGGTCTAATTTTTAATGCATTTTCCCTTTTGGTCATTTTTATCGTAGCATAACGCACCGATAGGTTTTGCAGCACAAGAACACACAATCGAGGTGCTCAATCCTGTCAATCCACGCACATTATTAGGTTAAAGCAATCAACGCCCATGGATATTACATTTATATTAAACGACTTAAACGATGCGCAACGTGAAGCGGTAACTTTAGAAGAACGCCACGCGTTAATTTTGGCCGGTGCGGGCAGTGGTAAAACACGCGTATTGGTGCATCGCATCGCTTGGTTAACCGAAGTGATGAAATTGTCGCCGTTTAATATTCTAGCCGTCACCTTTACTAATAAAGCCGCACGTGAGATGCGGGGCCGAATGGAACAGTTAATTGGTCACCAAGCCCAGGGCGTGACCATGGGAACCTTCCACGGTATTGCTTATCGCTTATTACGCCAGCATTATGAAGCCGCCGGCTTACCGCAAAGTTTTCAAATTTTAGATTCGGATGATCAAAAGCGTTTAGTTAAACGTTTATTAAAGGCGATGGAGCTGGATGAAACTCAGTGGCCGGTCAAACAAGTGCAAGCTTATATTAATGGTGAAAAAGAAGAAGGGCGTCGTCCGCATCATATTGACCCGGGTCACAATCCGTTTGTAAAAAAAATGCTGCAAATTTACCAAGCTTACGAACAACAGTGTCAAAAAGCAGGCCTGGTGGATTTCGCCGAGCTGTTGTTGCGTGCGCATGAACTCTGGCTGAAACGCCCTGAGATTCTGAGTTTTTATCAAGCACGTTATAAACACATCTTGGTGGACGAGTTCCAAGATACCAATAGCTTGCAGTATGCCTGGTTGCGTGTGTTGGCGGGCGCCACGGGCAAGTTGTTTGTGGTGGGTGACGATGACCAGTCTATTTATGGTTGGCGTGGCGCAAAAATCGAAAACATTCGATTGTTTGAGCAGGAGTTTGCCGATGTTAAAACCGTGCGTTTGGAACAAAATTATCGTTCCACCGGGCGTATTCTGAAAGCCGCCAACCATATTATTGCGTTTAACACCGAACGTATGGGCAAAGAGCTTTGGAGCGCGGGCGAAGATGGCGACCCTATTCGTATCTATGAATCTTTTAACGAATATGACGAAGCCAACTATGTGATCAGCCAAGCCAAAGCGTGGGTTGAGCAGGGTGGCGAGCGTTCTGATGTCGCGATCTTGTATCGTTCCAACGCACAATCGCGCGTGTTTGAGCAGGCGTTGATTCAAGCCGAAATGCCTTATCGAATTTATGGCGGTTTGCGGTTTTATGATCGTGCTGAAGTCAAAGACGTATTGGCTTATTTGCGTTTATTGGTAAACCGCGATGACGATGCGTCGTTTGAACGGGTTTATAACCAACCCACGCGTGGCTTAGGCGAAAAAACCATGCAAACCGTGCGTGACTTAGCACGTGATTTGGGTTTGTCTTTATGGGATGCGGCCAAGGTTCAATTGGAATCCGGTTTAACTGCACGCGCGAAAGGAGCATTGAGTGGCTTTTTGGATTTAGTCGAGCAGTTGCAAATAGATACCCAAGGTAAAAGTTTACAAGATCAAGTAATGATGGTGATTTCACGTTCTGGGCTGCAAACGCATTTTGAAAAAGACCGCTCAGAACAAGGCCAAGCCCGGGTCGAAAACTTGGATGAACTGATTAATGCGGCCAGTGGCTTTGATAAAGCCCCGCCCGCCGAGAAAAACCCCAATCCCGATGATTTAGACGCGGCGATTAGCGATAATCCATTATTAAACTTTTTAGCTCAAGCAACCTTGGAAGCCGGAGATAATCAGGCCGAAGCTTGGGAGTCGGCGATACAGCTAATGACCTTACATTCGGCCAAGGGTTTGGAGTTTCCACTGGTCTTTATGGTCGGGCTGGAAGAAGGTTTGTTCCCGTCTAAACCCTCGTTTGACGATCCGCTTCGGCTTGAAGAAGAACGTCGCCTAGCTTATGTCGGCATTACGCGTGCTGAACAAAAGCTGGTAATGACTTATGCTTTGCGCCGACGTTTGCACGGTACAGAAATTTACGCCGGGCCATCGCGTTTTCTAAAAGAGTTGCCGGAGGATTGTTTGGATTGGGTGCGGATGACTGGCCAAGTACAAACCGCGCGTGATTGGGCGTCGTCGAGTAGCCAAAAAACTCAGCATAACGAAGCTGGTTTTGTGATGGGGCAGCGTGTGTTTCATCAAAAATTTGGTGAAGGCACCGTATTGGCGACCGAAGGCTCGGGTGATCATGCACGTATTCAGGTTAATTTTAAACACGCGGGCTCTAAGTGGTTGGTTAAGGCTTACGCCAACTTGGAGACGGTTTAAAACGGGTGCAATTGAACGCGAGATTAAAGTGCCACTTTGCGAGAGAAGGCTTCAAAACTGACTAGCACAAATGGATTGGTTTGATAACCTAGTTGCAGTGGTGCATGCACGCCGGGTGTAATCGATAAAAATAGCCAGTTATCATAAAATTGGTTACGCCAGCTAAACTGCAAATAAGTATCAAGTTGGCTGAAATTTTGTTCTGGTGTCCAGTCCCATAAACGCCCTAGGCGGTAACTGAGGCGGTTGTTGCTATCCCGGTTATGTCGCCATTCAAACACCTGTGCCACCTGCCATGCAGGCAATTCATCGTACTTAAACACATTCGAAGTGGCCCGCAAATAATGCTTGTCATCATACTGATACGCTAAGTTTAACGTGCCTTCTTTACCTGTTCCCTCAATATGACGCCAAAATAATTCCGGCTCAAAGGTTACAAACCAAGCAGGGTTAATCGCCCATTCAAATCTCAATTTAGCCGTGCTATAAGGGTTTAATTGCCCACCGCTCAGGCGTGTGCCAGTGCGGACTTTAAAACCGACCACATCCGACACTCGATAGATGGCACTCAAACCTAATAAGGTTTCTTGCTCGGCGTCTAACTGGCTTAGTTCGCTCGACTGGGCGCTCCGTTCATCCGGCCCAGCAAAGGACTCGATATATAGATTCCAACGTTTTTGGGTTTTGGGTAAGTGGGCGATCAATTTAAATGTCAGTTGGTTTTGTTGCGCTAGATGCAGTGAGCTTTGATGGCTGAGCGTGGTTTTGATCAGCGATTTGCCTTCGGGCACGTCGGATTCGGGCGTAAAAAACCGATCAATACTGTTGGCATAACGATCAACGTAATTGGTTAACCAGGCCATGCTGTCTTTAATGGTTGCCAACTCAAAATTCAATTCAAATTTTTCCCCATTATCGCGGGATGTTTCCATGCTAGGCGAGCCGGCTTGAGCCGTTGCCGAATAAGCTAGCGCCCAAAATAAAAAACTTAAGCTCAGCCAAAGCCATGTTCTGAAGTTTTTGTGGGTCGGCATGGTCGGTTCTCAGAAAAGATAACAGGGTATATTTTATCCTCTAAGATATTTTTCTGCGCGCTAATTGGGATTTGCAGTGGCTTTATGGTTTAATAAAAACAACGCATTAGGAGAGTTAGCATGGTTTCCTGGCTGATTTCAACCGACTTAGATGGCACTTTGTTAAATCATAAAACCTATGACTACACCGGGATTGTTGCGTTATTGGCGAAGTTAGAAATGCAGGCAGTGCCAGTGATTTTGAACTCCAGTAAAACCCTAGCCGAGCTCACAAAGTGGCGTCAAACCCTGCATTTAAAATGGCCAGTGATTGGTGAAAATGGCGGGGTTATTCAAGTAGATCAGTCGCCACCGATGTTAATCGGCCGACCAATTAACGAAATAAGGGCGTTTTTAAACCGCTGGCGAGACCATCATGGCCAGCTGTTTGAAGGTTTTGGTGATTGGTCAGTCGAGCAGGTGATCAAGCATACCGGGCTAAGCCGAGAAGATGCTTTGAATGCTCAACAGCGTTTGGTTTCCGAACCGATTTTATGGTTGGCTGAACCACCAGGCCTGGTGCTATTGGAACAGGCTTTAGCACAGCAGGGTTTGCAGCTTCAAAAAGGTGGCCGTTTTTATCATGTGATGGCACAACATTCCAAGGCCAGCACGCTCAAAATTCTACTCAAAAACAGTGATCGCTATTTGGGCGATCAGACCGATTGGCATCTACTCGCATTAGGTGATGGCGAAAATGACCGCGCGATGCTCGAAATGGCCGAGGTTGCGGTGGTAATGCCGGATGCTAGTGGCCAATATTTAAGCCTAGATTCAAATAATCAAATCTATCAAGCCCAACAATCCGCCCCGCAAGGTTGGTTGGATGCGGTCAATCGGTGGGTATTAAAGGAGGCGGAATGAGCGATTTTTTCCAAAACGGCACAATCACAACTCTACACAATTTAACGCGGCGAGATTTGTCGGAGCTTGAGTGGGATTTGGTGAACTTCTCCCGTGAACGCCCCTTGGGTTTGGTGCTGCCTTCTTTATATAGTGAGCTTGAAGGCGAAGCCTTAACCCATATTCTGGACGAGCTGGAACGTGTGCCTTATTTATCCGAAATTGTGGTCGGTTTAGATCAAGCCGATCAAGCCCAGTTTGAACATGCCAAACACTTCTTTGCACGTTTACCTCAGCCACATAACATTCTGTGGAACGATGGCCCCCGATTGCAAAAAGTCATGCAACCACTTAAAAAGTTAAGCTTGGCGCCCACCGAACCGGGTAAAGGCAAAAATGTGTGGGGTTGTTTTGGTTATATCTTGGCCTCCGGTAAAACATCGGTGGTGGGATTGCACGACTGTGATGTGCTGACTTATAACCGTGAAATGTTGGCGAGGTTACTTTATCCGGTCGCCCACCCCACTTTTAACTTTGTGTTTTCGAAGGGCTATTACGCGCGTTATTCAGACGGACATATGAATGGACGCGTTGCGCGATTGCTCGTAACGCCGTTATTACGCAGCTTAGAAACCGTATTGGGACAGGATGATTTAATTACCTATTTAGATTCATTTCGTTATCCGTTAGCCGGTGAGTTTGCGCTGGAAGTGAATGCATTAAAAGATGTGCGAATCCCGAGTGATTGGGGATTGGAAATCGGAATTTTGGCTGAAATTCGACGTAACTATTCTAACCGCCGCGTGTGCCAAGTTGAGATTGCGGATCGTTACGATCACAAACATCAAAAAGTTTCGTTTAATGATGTTAATGCCGGTTTATCGCGCATGAGCCAAGATATTGCCAAGTCTTTGTACCGTAAGTTAGCCATCAGCGGCCATCAGTTTTCGCCGCAAACCATGCGCACGATCCGAGCGGTTTATCACCGTACCGCGCTGGATCAATTGGAGTCTTATGCGTTTGATGCCCAAATGAATGGTTTGTCGTTAGATCGTCACGAAGAGGAACGGGTGGTTGAGCTGTTTGCGGATAACTTATTAGTCGCCGGAAACGCTTTTATGGAAATGCACGACGATAAACCCTTTGTGGCCAATTGGAATCGGGTGATTAGTGCTTTCCCAGATATCTTAGAAGAACTTAAACACGCGGTAGAGCAGGATAACGCTTAAGGAGTTGAAGGTATGAGTCAGATGATATTTGAGCGCATTAAGCATCGTTTAGAAAAACTCTACCCGCTGGAATCGGCGAAAGATGCGTATCAAGAATTAAACCGACTGATTCAAATCTGCGGCGTCGAACCGGAGCTTGAAGTTGAACGCTGGAACCAAGAAGATGTGGTGTTAATTAGTTACGCCGACAGTATTATTGACAGCGAACAAGGCCATCAACCTTTGCAAGTGTTGCGTGAGTTTCTGCAAGAGTATGTCAAAGATGCGGTGAATACGATTCACCTGTTGCCGTTTTTTCCATTTAGTTCTGATGATGGCTTTTCGGTGATCGATTTTGTCAAAGTCGAGCCGGACTTTGGTGACTGGCCGGATATTCAGGCCATCAGTGCGGATTACCAACTCATGGTGGATTTGGTGATTAATCATATCTCGCGTGAGAGTTTATGGTTTACCGATTACAAAGCCGATGTGCCACCGTTTAATCGGTTTTTTATTGAAGTGGATGGCCGCGAAGATGTGACGATGGTGGTGCGTCCACGAAACTCGCCGTTATTGGTGCCGGCTTATACCCACCGTGGACGCAAAATGGTTTGGGCGACCTTTAGTGCCGATCAGATTGACTTAAACTTCGAAAATCCCGCTGTTTTGGTGAAAATGATTGAAGTCTTGTTGTTTTACGTTAAACAAAAAACCCATATTCTGCGTTTAGACGCAATTGCATTTTTATGGAAAAAACTCGGTACTAACTGCATTCATTTGCCCGAAACCCATGAGGTAGTGAAACTGATTCGTGATGTATTTGAATTGGTAAATCCGAACGGCATGGTTTTAACCGAAACCAACGTTCCGCACAACGAAAACCTATCCTACTTTGGGCAGCAAGACGAAGCGCATTTGGTGTATCAATTTAGTTTAGCGCCTTTGGTGTTACATGCTTTATACCGTGGCGATGGTGCTTATTTAACCCAATGGGCGCAACAACTTAAACCACCGGCGCAAGGCTGTAACTTTTTGAACTTTACGGCGTCGCATGATGGGATTGGTTTACGTCCGGTCGAAGGTATTTTGCCGCAGCGGGAAATTGAAGATTTGATCACCGGTATGCACCGTCAAGGTGGTTATATTTCGATGCGTACTCGGCCAGATGGTTCAGAGTCACCCTATGAAATCAACATCGCTTTGTTTAGTGCATTTCGTGAAACCGCCAACAGCCAAGGCCCGGATCAGTGGCAGGTGGATCGGTTTATTAATTCGCAATTAATTATGTTGAGTTTGCAGGGCATCCCAGCCATTTATATCCACAGTTTATTGGCCACTGAAAACGATCAAACCGGGGTAGAGCGCACCGGTAGAACCCGCAGCATCAATCGCAAAAAATGGGATAAAACCTATTTAAAAGCCTTGTTGGATGGTCAAAACACCGCCAACTCGCAAGTTTTAAACCGCTTAATTCATGTGTTGAAACGCCGCAAAAAACACAAAGCCTTTCATCCAGATACGTCACAAAAAGTGTTGGATTTAGGTACGGGGTTTTTTGCGGTTTGGCGCGGGTTAGGTGAATTAGATTTTCCATTATTATCAATTTTCAATTTAACCAGTGAGGTTAAAGAACTCGATATTCAGCATGAAATTGGATTCGAGAGTGCTGAAGGTTGGGTGAATATTTTAGATCACGAACATTATGAACCTCAGAATCAGCTGTTGGTTTTGCAGCCATACCAAGTATTGTGGTTAATGCCGGATAACGTTGATAACGTTAGCCCGTTATGGGCAATGAGCACCAGTTAAACACCAGGCCTGGTGGTTAAGTTAATGTAAATAAAGCTTTAACGCACTGTAGAGGGTCGATTTGAGCCAATGTTCGGTGTGATTCATGGCATCTGCTTCATCGGTTAAACGATGGATTAGACTAAACAACGCTATAAATTCCGGCATTTGCTCGGCGCTGATATCAAGCTGACCGCAAAGGCCGAGAATCGGTACATCATAACGTTGCGCCATTTCCGCTAGTTTCATGGGCAGTTTGCCGTGGCGAGTTTGTGCGTCCATGCGGCCTTCACCCGTAATCACTAAATCTACGCCTTGTTCAAAGGTTTGATGTAGTCCAATGGTTTCAGCGAGCAAATCAAAGCCACTAAAGGTTTGCGCATTCAAAATCCCCATAAATCCGCCGGCCATACCGCCCGCCGCACCAGCACCAGGCCTGGTGGTTATATTGTGGCCGGTTCGTTGTTCAATTAATTCGGCAAACTTGGTTAGGGCTTGTTCAAATTCGGCATGAGTTTGTGGCGTCACACCTTTTTGCGGACCGTAGACTGTGGTGGCGCCTTGCTCGCCAAGCAATGGGTTGGTGACATCGCAGGCCAGATGCCATTTGATATTTGATAAGTGTGCGGGAATATGCCCGATTTTGTCTAGTTTCAACAAGCCCTGAACGCCGGGCTTGATTGGTTGGTCTTTATCATCCGACAATTCAATTCCCAGCGCTTGCAAAGCCCCTGCGCCGCCATCGTTCGTGGCGCTGCCGCCTAGTCCTAATATGATAGTGCGAGCGCCCAGTTCGAGCGCGGCTTTAATCACCAGGCCGGTGCCATAGGTGCTGGCTTGCATCGGATCGCGTTCTTGTTTGCTGATTAGGGGTAAGCCGGAGGCTTGTGCCATTTCGATCATCGCGGTTTGACGGTCGGCTTGCCAACCAAACGTGGCTTGAATCGGGCGAGCTAGCGGATCAAGGCTGTCGACAACTCGACGTTCGGCTTGGCCAGATTCTGTAATCGCCGCCACAAAACCTTCGCCGCCATCAGACAAGGGGCGTTCAATCACTTCGATATCAGGCCAGTGGTGTTTGATAACTTGAGCACCGATGCGGCAAAATTCCACTGCCGTAAGCGAGCCTTTAAAGCTGTCGGGGGCGATTAGAATTCGGCGCATAGTAAAAACTCCGGTTACATGGTTTCGAGTTGCAGGGTAACGTGGTGTACCGCGTGGCGATCGTTAAGATAGGATTTAATTTCAAACAAGGTCGCGTCATTAATGTGTGCTAAATCGGTTTTGGCGTGTAATGTCATCATGACTTGTTGTTCTGCAATCGCCCATAAATGAATGTGGTGAATTTCTTCTAGGTAAGGGAAACGTTCAGCCAAGTCGTCTTTAATGGCCTGGATTTCGTAACCCGCTGGCACACCTTCTAATAAAATGGTGGCGGCCGAACGGGTCAGTTTGAAGGCATTATAAGCAATAATACTGGCGACCAGGATCGACAAAATCGGGTCGACAATGTTCCAGCCGGAAAAGTAGATAATAATCGCGGCGCTAATGACCGCAACCGACGCTAAGGTGTCGCCCATAAAGTGAAGTGTTGCGCCGCGCATGTTTAGGTTTTTTTGATCACCGCTGTGTAACATCACAAATACGGTTAAATTAATCCCTAAACCAATAATGGCGATCATAAACATTTCCGCGCCCATGACTTCTTGCGGGTTAAACATACGTTCAATCGCCATGGCGGTGATGCCGACCGAAATTAACAGCAAGGCGGCACCGTTTACAAATGCGGTTAGAATTTGGGCGCGCATATAACCAAACGTCATGCGTTCGGTGGCCGGTTTTTGCGCGATATGAAAACCCCACCAAGCAATCATTAAGGCGATTGAGTCGGTTAGCATGTGCATACCATCGGCAATCAGCGCGACCGAGTTGACCCAAAAGCCGCCAATAACTTCGACCAGCATATAGCTAAAGGTTAAAACGGCGGCAATGACTATTTTACGCTGATTTTTTGTATCAGGTTTGGCGCTATGGCTATGGTGCGGCGAGCTATGTGAGTGCATGCTAAAAGTCTCAAAAATTAAAAAATTGGCGATTAAATGAGTTTAATCCGGGTGGGTTCACGCTGGCGACGGTAAAAAACGAATAAGGCGCCAAATTTTGCACACCGTCCGAATTTAGGGTGATGATCCAGGCAATCGGGCGTGGCACAATGCCGCCGACTAAAAAGCGGTAGATTTCCGGTGGACTCAACTCGGATACAGACTTAAATATATTAACTTTTTCTAAAACCAATCATCATTTTACAACAATCTAACCGAAGTTAAACTTAGAGTGTTTTCGCCATCGCCCAAGCCTCAACCACCAGGCCTGGTTGGGCGTCTTGAAGACGGCTGGCGGCGGCTTGCATGGTTGCGCCAGTGGTAATGACATCGTCGAGTAATGCGACGCGGTCAAAATCTTTTAATAAGACCGCGTCGGCTTCAAAGGCTTGCTTAAGATTTTGACGACGTTGTTTGGCTTTAAGTTGGGTTTGACTCGGGGTGGCGAGCGGGCGTGTTAATGCCGAAACAATCGGAATATTTAGCATTGGGCTTAACATCCGCGCCAATTCATACGCCTGGTTATAGCCACGTTCGCGCAGTCGTGTGCTATGCAGTGGGATCGGAATGATGGCTTGAATCCCTTGGGTGTGTAATTGCGGGGCTAACAGTTCGGCAAACAGACGACTTAAATCCAGTCGTTGGTGATATTTAAATTGGGCCATTAAATCGCGAAATTCAGCTTGGTAAGTGAACGCCACTTGGGTGCGACTGAATTGGGGTGGCTTGGACAAACACTGACCACATAGCAAACCCTGCGGACTGGGCTCGGCACAACATGGACAAACGTCGGAGCCAATTTGCCACTGAGCTATAAAGCTCGGGTCTAAGTCGTGTTTTTTGGTCGTAACCGCCGTGATGACGCAGGTTGGCGGAAATAGCCATTTTTCAAGCCAATGCATTTTCCAAATCCTGGTTGAATAATCGTTATAATAACCGCTTATTCTAAACACGAGTCTCGAAATGAAATCTTTAGGACAAGTTCGTCACGATTGGACCTCGGCGGAAATTCACGCCATTATGAATCAACCCTTTAATGACTTAATGTTTCAAGCGCACACGGTTCACCGTATGAACTTTGAACCTAACGAAGTGCAAATTAGCAGCTTGGTTAATATTAAATCAGGCGGCTGTGCGGAAGACTGTTCGTATTGTTCACAAAGCTCGCGTTACGACACAGGTTTGGAAAAACAAAAAATGATGGCGGTACAAGAAGTATTGGATAAAGCCATGCAAGCCAAAGCCAAAGGCGCAACCCGTTTGTGTATGGGCGCGGCTTGGCGTAACCCGAATAAAAAAGACTTTCCGGTGGTATTGGAAATGGTCAAAGTGGTGCGCGATTTAGGCATGGAAACTTGTATGACCTTAGGCATGTTGGACGATGACCAGGTCGCGGCTTTAAAAGAAGCCGGCTTGGATTATTACAACCACAACCTGGATACTTCCGAAGCCTATTATTCAAAAGTGATTACCACCCGTTCTTTCCAAGACCGTTTGGATACCATTGACAAGGTACAAAAATCCGGTATCAACGTCTGCTCAGGCGGCATTATCGGTATGGGCGAACAGCATAAAGATCGCACCGAATTATTGCGCACCTTCGCTAATATGGATAATCATCCCGGCAGTGTACCGATTAACTTGTTAGTGCCAATCGAAGGCACCCCTTTGGCTGAAATGAAGGGTAAAACCGATGCGTTTGAGTTTATTCGTGTGATTGCGACCGCACGTATTTTAATGCCGCAATCTTATGTGCGTTTGTCCGCCGGTCGGATGGAATTAAACCAACAAGCCCAGGCCTGGTGCTTTTTTGCCGGCGCCAACTCGATTTTCTATGGCGATAAGTTATTAACCACCGACAATCCCGAAGCCGATCATGATGTGCAATTGTTTAAAAAGCTAGGTTTAAATATGCAAGCCCAGGCTAAAGCCCATCTTGCAGAAGAGTCGGCTTAAGTTTTGCCATGAAACCCACTATCGCAGATCGGTTTCAACCTAAGTTAGACGAACGCCAAGCGCAATCTCTTTATCGCCAACGCCCGTTGGCGTTTTCCCCACAACGTCCGCAAATGCAAATCAATGGTTTGCCGATGCTGAATTTTTGCTCGAATGATTATTTAGGCCTCGCCGCCGATCCGCGCATAAAGCAAGCCGTGTGTAATGACGATACAGCAGGCTGGGGATCCGGAGCGGCGCATCTGGTGACGGGTCATCATTTGCATCATCATTTATTGGAAGATGAATTGGCCGACTGGTTAGGCGTGGAGCGTGTGTTGTTATTTTCGACCGGTTATATGGCGAACCTGGCGGTGCAACAAACCCTGATGCAAAAAGGCGATCGAATACTCGGCGATAAACTGAATCACGCCTCGTTAATTGATGGCGCATTGGCCAGCGGCGCGGACTTTAAACGTTATTCGCATCTTGATTACCACGCCTTAGAAACCCGCTTGGAACAATCCGATGCGCCCAGCTTAATCGTCAGCGACAGTGTGTTTAGTATGGATGGCGATTTAGCCGATTTAGCCAAACTGCAACAGCTAGCAAATAAGCACCAGGCCTGGTTGTTTGTGGATGATGCGCATGGTTTAGGTGTTTTGGGTAAACAAGGTAAAGGCAGTTTTGATCACTTTAACCTGCCGATCGACGCCGATAACATCTTAGTTGGCACATTTGGCAAGGCGTTCGGTACATCGGGCGCATTTGTGGCCGGCTCGAGCGTGTTAATCGAAAGCTTAATTCAGTTTGCGCGACCGTTTATTTATACCACCGCCATGTCACCGATGAATGCCTTAGCGACACGTACCGCTTTAAAACTGTTGCGAGAAGGTGATGACTTACGTGATCAACTGCACGCTAACATTGCACAATTTAGAACCGGAGCGAAGGCGTTAGGTTTGAACTTAATGCCTTCGGTCAGCGCAATTCAGCCGATATTATTGGGTGATAGTGCAAAAGCCGTGGCCTGGAGTGAAGCACTTAAGCAAGCCGGTTTTTGGGTTTCAGCGATTCGCCCACCCACCGTGCCACAAGCACGCTTGCGAGTGACCTTAAGTGCCGCGCATTCTGACGCGCAAATTGAAGCACTCTTATCTGCACTCGCACACATAAAAAAAGCGGACATTTAATCCGCTTTTTTTAACCACCAGGCCTGGTGGTTACCAGGCAATAAATGCAAAGCCTGCGGCTTGAAGCTCCATTAAAGCGGCGGCACCAACTTCGGCGTATTCTGCAAATGGGCGCATGTCTTTATGTTCCCAGCCGATGGTGTGCATGGTGTTGCCGCAAGCAATCCAACGCACGTTGTAGTCTTTTGCAAAACTCTCAACGCGGTCATAAATTAAAGACGGGACTTCGCGCTTAGGTTCTTTGGCCAAAACGTGAATGCCTGGGCCTATTACCACTACCGCAATTTCAACATCATCGCCGTACTGACGAATCATCGCTTGAATCGAGTTAAGAATGCTGGCTTGATAAGCTTCATCGGCTTGGTTAAACATATATACCACTTTATGCGTGGCGGGGTCGCCTGGGAAACGGTCTTGGCTTGGGCCTTTAATTTCAGGCACCGTCTTAAGGTTGTCACTAGCGATGGTTGGGGCGCTAAAGCCTAGGCTGGCGATTAAGCTAATCGCAAATATTTGAAGAAAACGCATTACACAGCTCCTTACCTTAAACAAAGACACAAATACTTATGGCTATAAGTATAAAGAAAATAATGCAGGCTTGTTGACTTGAATCCGGAGAATTCGCATTGCTTACACGATTGGCTAGGGATTTTAGGCGAAAAAAAACCGCGAGGCTGAAAAGACAATCTCACGGTTCCGGCTGCTTAAACACAAGTGTTAGAGCAACAAATTAGGATTAAAGTGCTGTAACGTTTTCCGCTTGTAAGCCCTTATCACCTTCAGTAATGTTGAAAGTCACTGCTTGACCTTCAGCTAGGGTTCTACGGCCGTTGCCATTGATGGCACGGAAATGTACGAATACATCTGGACCATTTTCTTGTGCTAAAAAACCGAAACCTTTTTCATCGTTAAACCATTTAACGGTGCCTGTTACTATATCTGACATAACTACCTCAAAAAAAACAAATAAAACGCCATCAAACTTAATGACGCTTGATCATTGTATCACCATGTTTTTAAAAAAGTATTGTTATATATGAATTATTTATTAATCAGTTCGCGAAAATGAGTGCCTGACATGCAAAAAAGCGCCTTTTCTATGGCGTTGGCGTCACGCAATCGTTACAATCCTTACAACTTATTTTTTGAGCAAAATCATGAAATCCAGCATTAAATTGAATACCGAAACCTTTGGTCAAGGCAAATCGCTCTGCCTAATTCATGGCTGGGGCGCGCAAAATTCGGTTTGGCGAGAGTGGGCTCAAACCCATCTTGCGCCTCATTTTGAAGTTACATTAATTGAATTACCGGGTTTTGGTGGTAGTCCAAAAATTGAATTGCAAGCGGGTGAAGACCTCAACCAGGCCTGGTTGGATGCGGTGGCCGATGTATTGCCGACCAAAACGTATTTATTAGGCTGGTCACTGGGTGGTTTGATTGCACTACAATTGGCCGAACGTTATCCACAGCACATTAAATCTTTGATATGTTTGGCTTCTACGCCCAGTTTTGTGCAAACCGAGAATTGGAAATGGGGCGTTTCACCGGAATTAATGGGCGACTTTATTAAAACCTTGGGTCTAGATAGCTTGGCGCTTTTAAGTCGGTTTTGGAAATTACAGTTGCAAGGATCGGATGGTGCACGCCAACTGATCAAACATTTTACGACCCAGATGAAAAATCGACGGATGCCAAGTTTCATCGGGTTATTACAAGGTTTGGAGTTATTACGTGATATTGATATGCGCAAAAATTTAGCCTCAATCCAACAACCCACGTTATGGTTGCTAGGCGAAAACGATCCGTTAGTACCGCAAGAGATCGTCAAGCTTTTACCCGAAATGCAGCCGAATTCGCAAGTTGAAATTATTCAAGGCGCCGCGCATGTTCCGTTTTTTTCGCATCCTGAGCAAACCGCGCAAAAAGTGAATGCTTTTTTATTAGGCGGTACACATGGTTAATCGCCAACATTTACGACAACATTTCTCCAAAGCCGCCGCACGTTACGATGAAGCGGCGGTATTGCAAAAGCTGTCCGCGCAAAACCTGGACAATCGTTTAGATTTAATGGCGATGCAAGTAAACCAAGTATTAGATGTGGGCGCGGGCACTGGGTTTTTAACCGACAAATTGCTCGCGCGTTATCCCCATGCACAGATTAGCGCGTTGGATTTATCCCATAGCATGTTGCAACAAGCCAAGCGGCGTTTAATGCGCCCAATCTTTAACTGGTTGCCACCAAACTGGTCAACCCGTTTGGGTTGGTTAGCTTGTCCGGTGGCTTTAATTCAAGCCGATGCTTATGCTTTGCCGGTAGCCGATGCCAGTCAGGACTTGGTTGTTACCAACTTTATGTTGCAATGGTGCGACGATTTAGATGCGGTGTTGGCGGAATTTCGACGCGTATTGCGCCCGGAAGGTTTGTTAATGCTTACCAGCTTGGGGCCGGATACCTTAAAAGAACTCCGCCAGGCCTGGGTGTCGGTAGAAGGCGAAGCCGGGCATCAGCGTATGAATCATTTTATAGATATGCACGATTTAGGTGATGCGTTAATTCGCGCCGGCTTTGGTCAGCCAGTTATGGATGTGGAGCATTATACTTTAACGTATGATGAACCAATTGGTGTAATGCGCGACTTAAAAGCCATCGGTGCGACCAACGCGCAAGGCGAGCGCGCACAAGGTTTAACTGGCAAAACACGCTTTAAAGCCATGTTGGATGCGTATGAACTGGCGCGCAAACAGGGCAAAATTCCCGCTAGTTATGAAATTGTGCATGGCCACGCTTGGGCGGCTGAAGAAGTTATGAAAGGCCCGGGCCGCAATAAAGCCGGGGTTTATGAAATCACGTTAGACCAGTTTCAAAATCAATTAAAACCAGGGAGTTAAGTTTATGTATTTCGGATTAGTTTTATTGCACAAAATCGCGGTGTTATTAAGCATTGTTGGGTTTTTTGGCCGCGGTGTTGGGCATATTTTTAACCAAAACTGGGTCACCAAAAAGCCGGTTAAAATTCTGCCACACATTGTGGATACTTTATTATTGGTCTCAGCGATCGGGATAGTACTGGTCACCGGTTTTAGTTTCACCGATCCGTGGATTGTCGCCAAAATCTTAGGTTTAGTTGCTTATATTGGCTTAGGTTTAATGGCCTTCCGCTTCGCCAAAACCCGCGCCCAAAAAGCGATTTATTGGTTAATCGCCTTAGTTGTGTTGTTCTATATCGTTGCAGTAGCGGTACATAAGGTTGTTTGGCCGTTCTAATGCAAGCTATGTGGCGCAAGTGTGTAGCTTAGCGGCGGAATGGGCTTTGGTTTTTGAGTGCGAGTCTGAACCAGGCGATGGCAATTGGAATGCAGGCCAATGCTGGGATCAGTAGACTGGCACCATGCCAGTTGGCAAACATGATGATGCCGAAGATGCCGCCGACAAGAAAGGTCGAAACTAGCGTAATTAACAACCAGGCCTGCCAAGGCCAGCCCTGGCCTTTGATCATTCTAGCCATATAAACACCCAAGTCGGTGACGATGCCAGTGACGTGGGTTGTGCGCATTTGTAGGCCACGGTATTTAGCGGTGAGGGCGTTTTGTAGGCCGCAAGCAAAAGCAGTGGTAAATAAGGTCGCTAGGTGCATTTGGCTGGCGAGCCAGGCGCTAATAAACAGGCTAGCGGAAAGCAAGGTCATGCCGAGTGCAAACCGCCGATCTTGAGGGCTTTCTCGATCACCAATCACCAGGCCTGAAACCAGTGCGCCAAGTATAAATCCAATCAGCACTAATAAACCTTTAAAACCTAACGCCCAATCTGTGTGATACATGCTTTCACTTAAACGAGACATGATCCCGGTCATTTGGCTGACGGGTAAGCCAAATTCTAAGAATAAAATAGTGTTGATATAACCGGCTTGCATGGCCATAAAGCCACCCAATAGCATAAAATTTCGAATAGAAAAGGGGTTTGGGTTCATTATGTTGGATTTATGTTTTTTAAAGTAAAAGCGCCCATTAAAGGGCGCGTATAAAGAGAGAGTTGAGCGAGTGTTAGGCCGTTAATGTTATGTCTTGATTTAATATGGCTTTCATTTTTTTCATGGCTTGTTGTTCGATTTGGCGAATACGTTCCATCGAAACACCATGTTTTGCAGAGAGCTCTTTTAAACCGAGCTTGTTTTCACCTAACCAGCGCGATTGGATAATATCTAAGCTGCGTTCATCAAGTTGTTTCAGTGCGGCTTGCATGAGTTCAGTTTGACGCGATTCTTCAGTTTCGCGCACCCAGTGAGTTTCCGGATCAAGTTCATGACTCACCAGAATAGGTGAGTTATAACCACGTTCTTCTTCCTCATCCGAACTCATGTCGACTTGAATGTCTTTGCCGTATAAACGACTGTCCATTTCAAGCACGTCAGCACGAGTTACGCCAAGTTCTTCAGCGACACGGTCGGCATCTTTGTCAGTAAACCAAGCTAACGCATGTTTCGCACCGCGCAATTTAAAGAACAACTTACGCTGTGCTTTGGTGGTGGCGGTTTTGACAATGCGCCAGTTTTTAATCACAAACTCGTTAATTTCAGCGCGAATCCAATGCACCGCAAAGGTCATTAAACGCACTTTTTCTTCTGGATTAAAACGTTTAACAGCTTTCATTAAACCAATATTGCCTTCCTGGATTAAGTCGCTTAATGGCAAACCGTAGCCTTTATAGCTACGCGCCACCGATACCACATAACGTAGTGAAGACAAGATCAGTTGGCGAGCCGCTTCTAAGTCTTGTTGATAATACAAGCGCTCAGCTAATGCACGTTCTTCCTCGGCGTTTAATTGAGGAAGCGTACGAACTGTGCGCAAATAGCTATCTAGGTTTTTGCCAGGAGTTAGCTGTTGGATTGTAAGCGCAGTAGTTGTCATGTTTCACGACCTCTTCAGTTGTTTTTTCTATCCGTTTAAAATAACACTTGTGAACAAAAATAGCAAGTGTGTTTTGTATATGGCTTGTAATGATGCTGGCCGATATTGTGTAATTATTACAGTAGGTTGGATGTCAAAGTTAAAGCTAAATTTAGAGTAAATTGTGGATGGCGGCTTAGGTTTTTGTCGATGGGTTTAAGCGCGATTGCATGACTTGCTGAACTTCAGAAAGTTGCGCGCCTGTTAGCGAATAGGTTTGGGCAAATCCGGCGACATAATGGGCTTGCTGAGGTGTGAGTTTTAAGAGTTGGAAATCTTGCATGCTGGTGAGTAAAGACATCATTTGGGGGTGTTGTTGGCTAAATAACCCGATGATGTCTGCCCAAATATCAGTGTCACGCGGGATGGTTTCAGCGATTACTTTAAGCCTGACACGTTCGCGCGCAAATAAATTGTGGGTTTTGGATTCGTCTTCAATAAACAATAGCTCAGCTTGCGGGTGATTTTTAAGGTTTTGGGTGTGACTCGCCAGTTCCGAAATATAAATATAAAAGCAGGCCTGGTGCTGGATAACGGGTGCATAACTTACCTCTGGTTCACCATCGCTGGAAAGACTGCCAATCACAGCGGTTTGAAAGCTGGCGATAAACTGCTGAAATTGAAGCCATATGGTTTGCGGATCATTTTTGTTCATCACGTTACCTAAAGTTTAACGCGCCTCAACAGCTGCGCATTGATGGCGACGATAACGGTGCTGGCCGACATTAATACGGCGCCAACGGCGGGCGACAATAAAATACCCCAAGCGGCTAATGCACCGGCGGCAAGTGGAATAGCGGCGATATTGTAGCCAGCCGCCCACCACAAGTTTTGCAACATTTTACGATAAGTGGCTTTGGATAAGGTAATGATACGCGGAATGTCGCGTGGGTCGGAGCGCACTAATACGATATGACCGGCTTCGACTGCGACATCCGTGCCAGCGCCAATCGCAATGCCGATATCGGCGGTTGCTAAAGCAGGCGCATCGTTGACGCCATCTCCCACCATAGCCACCCTGCGACCACCTGTTTGAAGTTCCTTAATTTTGGAAGCTTTATCTTCCGGTAACACTTCGGAAAATACCAGGTCAATACCTAATTGTTTTGCCACTGCATCGGCAACGTTTTTCGCATCGCCGGTCAGCATCGCGACTTGAATGCCCAGTTTATGCAGCGTTTGAATCGCGGCTTTACTTTCTTCACGCACCGCATCGGCGACCGCAAATAACGCGATGGCTTGTTGTTTGTGTAGTAGATAAATGACCGCATGGCCTTGTTGTTCGGCTTTTTGGGCGGCTTGTTTTAAATCTTCGCCTAGTTCGGCCTTTTCTAATTCGAGTAGGTTGGCACCGCCCATTAAATAGGCTTCGCCATCAACCTGAGCAGAAACCCCTTTGCCAGTTAAAGATTGAAAGTTTTGTGCAGCAGGAAAGCTTAATTTATGATCTTTAGCAGTGCGAACAATACCTTGTGCAATCGGATGTTCGGATTCAGATTCAATGCTGGCGGCAATCTTTAGTGCTTGCTCATCTGATAAGCTGTGTGTGGCTTGACTGACCACTCGAAATTCGCCCAGTGTAAGGGTGCCGGTTTTATCAAATACAATGGTATCAAGGTTTCGTGCCTGTTCGAGACCACGTTGATCCCGCACTAATAAACCGTTGTTCGCACCCAAACTGGTGGAGATCGCAATCACTAAAGGCACGGCTAAACCTAATGCGTGTGGGCAAGCGATAACTAAAACCGTAACCACGCGTACAATCGAGAACTCGATGTCGGCACCGACAAACTGCCATGCGATCAAAGTAATGACACCGGCACTAATTGCGACGGCTGTTAAAGCGCGAGCGGCGCGATCCGCCAGGTGTTGGGCACCGGATTTGGATTGTTGTGCATCTTTAACCAAACGCATAATGCCGGATAATTTGGTTTTATCACCCGTTTGGGTGACTTCAAGCCGAAGTGAACCACGGCCATTAATTGTGCCGGCAATTAGGTTGTCACCAGGTTTTTTGCTTACCGGTTTTGATTCGCCAGTAATCATGGATTCGTTAACATCGCTCTGGCCTATTTTTAGCACGCCGTCGGCTGGAATACTGCCACCAGGCCTGACTAATAATAGGTCGCCCGTTTTGAGTTCACTCACCGCGACTTGTTGTTCTTGGTCGCCACTTATACGTGTGGCTTGGTCGGGTAATAACTTGGCTAGTTCTTGCAACGCACCTTGGGCTTGATTGATCGAGCGCATCTCAATCCAGTGACCTAATAACATAATAGTAACTAAGGTTGCCAGTTCCCACCAAAGGGCTTGCGCATCAATCCACCCCAGTTGCACCACCCAAGAAAATATAAACGCGACCCCGATGGCGAGTGAAATTAAGGTCATCATGCCGGGTAAACGCTCGCTTATTTCATGCCAAGCGCCTTTTAAAAATACCAGGCCGCCATAAAGAAAAATAGCCGTACCCAATACAGGAGCAATCCAGTCGGAACCCCAAAATTGTGGTGCATCGTAGCCAACTAGCGATTGAATATGACCCGACCAAAATACAATAGGCAAAGTCATTAAGAGTGATAACCAAAATCGGTCGCGAAACATTTCTGGGCTATGGCCAGCATGTTTGTCATGATGATGAGTATTTGAATGAGATGAGTGTTCTGAATGCGAATCATGACCATGATGTGTTGGATGAGTCATAAAAGCTTCCTTTTGTAAAAGGCCATGAATAGAATGCTTGTTTCATCATAATCATCTGGGTTGTAAAAGTCAAAAGACTAATTAATTGATTTGTAATGCATTATTAATGCTGTGATTAAGGGTGGCTCTGCTTGACGAACTGAATTGATGCCTGATTGGCTAAGAGTGGGTACAATGTTTGCATTTGTTGATTGGCGTAATTTAAATGCAAAACCGTTTATTAAATTCCCCTAGCCTAGCCTTGATTGGCCTGGTTAGTTTTCTCTTGGCTTTGAGCGTGTTGTCACTCCAAGTCGGCGCGATTGACTGGCGCTGGTCGGAGGTTTTGCATGCTTTGGTTTCCAGCGAGTCGGAGGCGCATTGGGTCGTATGGGAAATCCGTTTGCCACGCTTACTGGTGGCGATTGCGGTGGGCGCTGGTTTAGGAATGGCCGGAGCCGCGATGCAAGGCTTGTTTCGTAATCCATTAGCCGATCCAGGCCTGGTGGGAGTATCAAGTGGCGCGGCTTTGGCGGCGGTATTAGTGATTGTTTTTGGCCCGGCTTGGTGGTTGGATTGGGTGGGGTTAGGTTTAGCGATTCCGTTGGCGGCTTTTTTAGGTGGTCTTGCAGTGACTTGGTTAATTTATAGATTAGCGAGTTATCGCGGTACAACTGATGTTGCGTTAATGTTGTTGGCGGGGATTGCGATTAATGCCATGGCGGGAGCCGCGACGGGTTTACTGGCTTATTGGGCGAGTGATGAAGCGCTACGCAGCTTAACTTTCTGGGCGTTTGGTTCATTGGCGCATTCGAGTTGGCGTGAAGTCATGATGATTTGGTGGCCAATGTTGATGGTTTGGTTGATCCTGCCTTTATGGGCGAGCGATTTAAATCGTTATTTGATGGGTGAAGCCAGTGCACGGCATTTGGGTGTGCATGTGAAACGCTTAAAATTTGTCATTATCACCTTAGTCGCATTAGCGGTGGGCGCAAGTGTGGCGGTGGCCGGTGTGGTGGGATTTGTTGGTTTGATTGCGCCACATTTGGTGCGTTTGTTAGTCGGGCCGGATCATCGTTGGTTGTTGGTGTTAAGTGGTTTAATGGGCGCGTTGTTAGTCGTGACCGCCGACAGCTTGGCACGCAGTTTAATTGCACCGAGTGAATTACCGATTGGATTATTAATTGCGGCTTTGGGCGGTCCGTTCTTTTTATGGTTGTTGTTAAAACAGCGTCATCGGTTACACGTTTAAATCTATTCGAGTGGCTAGCGTCTAAAGCCGCTAAACCATTTCCACAGATTAAATAAACTCGCCAAACTGCTGCTGACATAGGTCATAGCGCAGGCGGTTAAAATATGGCGTGCGCGTTTCATATCTTTTTTATCCAGATATTCGCCTTCTTGCAATAACGGCAAGGCTCGTTTGTAGCTGGCATCAAACTCGACCGGCAGGGTGGATAAATGAATCAACACCGGAATGCCCATTGCAATAAAGCCAGCCGCAAAGGTCACCATGCCGATAACAGGCGTGTGCATTAGTGGGATTAAAACGGGCGTTGCCATTAAGGCAATCCCACTAAATTTTTGTAACCATTGCGAACGCTCCACCATTTGGGTGCGAGTTAATAGTGGTTCATAATGGGTTTTATGCTGAATCGCGTGGCCAATTTCATGGGCCGTCGTCACTATGGCGGTAAGCGAGTTACTGTGAAAGTTTTGACTGGATAAACGCACGACTTTATCGATCGGGTCATAATGATCACCGATTGCTGAACCGGAAGGGATTTCTTCAATTCGTACATCTTGAAGTGAATATTTACGGATTAAATGTTCTCCAAACTCATGTGCGCTGCCAGGTAAGCTTGGGTGTGGGTGACTGTGCTTTTTAAGAATAGCTTGTGTCCACCACTGAGGAACAAAGCTGATTATCGCCAACAAAACCAGACCAATAATTAAAACCGCCATAAGGGGTTAGCAGCCTTCATGTGTTAAATAACTGGCATAACGCCAAAGCGGCAAACCTGGTTGGGTTTGAATCGATAGTGGGGTTTGATTGTCTGACGGAAAAGAACAACGTAATAACCCGCTCACAGAGGGTGTAGCCGAGTCGGCATAGTCGAGTTGGACTTGTTGCGTCGGAAGTAAGTTAGCTTGGTTAGTGGCCCAGCCAGCGCTGCGCCAAAATAGTTGATTTGTTTTATGGCTGAGTTGTTTAATTGGCTGGCTTAAATCGAGTTTAGTAGCGGTTTGCCAATCTATTAAACCCGCTAAGCTGTAAGCAAAATCTTCTAAGCCAGCGGTGTCTGAAAACTGCCCTTGGTCATTAATAGCTCGGGGCGCTTCTTCGAGCAAAAGCAGTTGAATTAAGCGTTGTGCAAGTGCATGGCCAAGCAACGCATAATGCGGGCTTTTTGTGGTGGTATAAGCCTGAGCATAAGCACTCAGCAATAAGCCATTCCAGCCGATTAATTGTTTATCATCCGTCAAACCAGGGCGTATCGCTAAGTTTGACTGTATGTCTAACCAGGCCTGGTGGTTATCCAGTGGTTTGGGTAGCCAGCCATAATTTAGCAAAGGCGGGGCTTGATTAAGTGACCAGGCTTGCTGGACTATTTGATAAAGTTCTGGCGTTAAGGTTTGTTCGAGTTGTTGGCGAGTCCATAGGTAACGCCCGCCATCTAAGCCGTCTTCGTCAATGGCGGATTGGCTGGATTGAGCTAAGCCGGTGAGCGGGCTTAATAACTCGGTTTGTATATAGTTTAATGTGTTTTCTGCGGTTTCTAGAAAGTCGCTGCGTTGAAATCTCTGATAAGCCAGAAAATAAATTTCAGACAGTTGCGCATTGTCATATAACATTTTTTCGAAGTGGGGTTCTTGCCATGTTGGGTCAACGGTATAACGGAAAAAACCGTGATGTACATGATCATAAAGATGTTCGGTTTGCATCGCCTCTAACGTGATTTCTAGCCAATCCAGTAGACCACTTTCAAGGTCTTTTTGCATTAGCAGTGCTTTAAGCAATGGGCTGTTGGGGAATTTTTGGGTGGCATTTAAACCGCCACTGAAGTTGTCAACTTGGTCAGGCAGTTGTCTAATTAATTCAGGCTTAAGTTGTTCAAAACTGATGGGTTCGAGAGCGGATGTTTGATCGGCTTGGCTGAGTCGTTTAACCGTTCCAGCTTCGGTTTGCCAAAGTTGTTGAACGCGGTTAAGTCGATTGATTAAATCATCGCGCGGTAAATAAATGAAACTGGTAAAAGGGTAGCCGTCGGGGGTTAAAATCACATGCAAAGGCCAGCCCGCTTGCCCCGTCGCTCGGCGGGCAAACGCCAGTAGGTGGTCATCCAAGTCTGGTGAGAGTTCACGGTCAATTTTTACCGAGATAAAGTGCTGATTAAGTAAAGCCGCCACCTGAGGATCTTGATAGTTTTCTTGCTGCATGACATGACACCAATGGCAGGCAAAATATCCTGATGAAATTAGAATAAGTTTGTTTTGCTGTTTGGCTTGGTTGAGGGTGTCTTGTTGCCATAATTGCCAGTTGACGGGGTCGTCAGCATGCATCGCCAGATAAGCAGAAGGGTGGTTCGTTAAAGCACTGGCCTGTATCGGTAAAGGCAGCATAAAAATGAGCACAAACCCCCAACCACTTAGCCATGACGGACGTCTGGCTAAATGATTTAAAGTCGCCTTAAGGTTTGTCATCACCCTTTGGCTGGTTAGGATTTTCGCTATCTTTGGTTTGTTCATTTTGTTGACGCTTCTGTTGTTCTTTATTTAAAGCCGACATTTCAGCATCAATCTTATCAAACTCAGCGTCATAATCGAAGTCATCATTTACTTGATCAGCATAACGGTCGTCAAAACCTTCTTCGTCCATTTTTGAGCGTTGGGCTGAATGGCTATCCGCACTGGTTTCAGATGGTTCTTTATCTAACCCTTTGCGTTTGAGAATTAACGCACCGACCAATATACCAAGTTCGTAAAGTAACCAAACGGGTACCGCGAGTAAGGTTTGTGAAATAATGTCCGGTGGCGTGAGTAACATGCCTAGTACAAAAGCGCCGACAATTACGTAAGGGCGAGCATGTGACATTGATTTGGGTTTAACCATGCCAGTTAAAATCAATAACACCACTACTACGGGCACTTCAAAAGACAGGCCAAAGGCAAAGAACATTTTGATCACAAAATCGAGATAAAGTGAAATGTCGGTTGCGATCGTCACGCCTTCGGGTGCCGTTTGCGATAAAAATCCAAATACTAATGGAAATACCACATAGTAGGCAAACGCGCCGCCTGCATAAAATAAAAACGAGCTAAAGAACAGGATCGGGGCAACCAGCTGGCGTTCGTGTTTGTAGAGCGCTGGTGCAATAAATGTCCAGAACTGATAAAGCAAGTAGGGCATCGCGAGATAAATCGCTAAAATTAAGCTTAATTTAAATGGCGTTAAGAACGGAGAGGCCACGCCTACCGCAATCATGCTAGCGCCTTCGGGCATAAAGCGGGTTAAGGGCTCGGCAATGTAAACGTATAAATCATTTGCAAACGGGAAAAGCACTAAGAATAGCACTAATACCGCGATAACGGCTTTGGCCACCGCATTGCGAAGATCCAACAAATGTTGAACCAGCGTCATTTCTTGATCGTGGGGTGGGAGTGCGCTATTGCTCATGCCGGGCCAGTGTTGTTATACGTTAGATTTAGAAGCCGATTCGCTGGGATTGACCGTCTGAACAGAGTCCGTTGGGTTTTTCGCAGTTTTATCGCTTGGTGGGGTTTCGGTTTGATCTTGCGCGACGTCATTGGTAGAGTCCAATTGACGTTGGGCTTGTTCGATATCAGCTTGAGTAGGCTCAGGATTCGAGAAAGGACGCTGAAGCTCATCAAAGTTGATTTGATCTTGCACATCTTCAAAACCTTTATAAAGATCTTGTTTAATGTGATCAAATTCACGTTTGTGTTCTTGAACATCCACCGCATCTTGTAGCTCACGAACGGTTTCTCGTAGATTGGAATCGTCTTTGACTGAGTTGATGAAGTTTCGCATTTTGCGCAGGTATTCACCCGCTTTACGCGCCACTTCTGGCATGCGCTCAGGCCCCACCACCATTAAGGTGATGATGAGGATAATAATGATTTCGAGAAAACCGATATCAAACATGACTTAAACCTCAGGCGCGTTGCGCATTAAACCTTAGGTTTCGTTTCGTCAGAATTAGCGGGTTTCTTTTCGGTCGCCTGGCTGTCGTATACGTTGCCTTTTTTATCTTCCGACTCTTCTAACTTAAGTTCTTCAGCCTGTTGGGCTTTTTTCTCGTCTTCATCACTGACGGCTTTTTTGAAGCCTTTGATTGCGCCACCTAAGTCACTGCCCACGTTTTTCAAACGTTTTGCACCGAAAATAACCAAAACGATGGCGAGGATGATTAATAGTTGCCAGATGCTGATGCCCATAGTGTGCTCCATTTAAAACAGGGTTAATTGTCTGCTAAACCGCAAACGATAAATAATAGCAAAATAAACGTTTATTTACCAAGTAAATGTATGTGTAGGTGAAACACTTCTTGACCACCGGTTTCGCCAGTATGAATGTGAGTTTTGAAGCCATCCAAGTTTTGCGACTGCGCAATTTGTGGTAAAAGTAACATCATATGACCCATTAAGTCTTTATCTTCAGGCTTTAGGTCAAACAAGGTTGGAATAGGTTTTTTGGGAATAATCAACAAATGTACACGCGCTTTAGGGTTGATATCTTTGATGACAACACACTTGTCGTCTTCATAAACAAACTCGGCTGGCAGCTCTTTGTTGATAATGCGTGTGAATAATGTCGGTTCGGTAATCATTGGAGGATCTCTCTTGGGTGAAGTTTATTGTTCTCTCTGGGCCTTTTCGGCTAATCCAGACAGTCCAAATCGGCGTTGCAGTTCTTTTAGAACATCGGCACTCGATAAGTTTTGGTGTGCCAGCAACACAAGGCTGTGAAACCATAGGTCGGTGACTTCGTAAATTAAGTGGTCTTTATCGCCGTCTTTGGCCGCCATTACGGTTTCAATAGCTTCTTCGCCAAGCTTTTTCAAGATTTGATCTAGCCCTTTGGCGTATAAACTCGCCACATAGGAGCTATCGGCAGACTCAGCTTTACGAGCTTCAAGCAGTTGATCAAGTTGCGTTAAAATTTCACTCATAAACGCACCTCAATGCCTTGGTCTTGCATGGCTTGCTTGGCTTCTTGAATAGTATGCTCACCAAAATGGAAGATGCTGGCGGCTAATACGGCTTGTGCATGACCCTGTTGAATGCCGTCAACTAGGTCTTGTAACTTGCCGACGCCACCTGATGCGATGACGGGAATATTAACCGCATCCGCAATATGGCAAGTCAGATCGTTATCAAAACCAATTTTGGTGCCGTCTCGATCCATGCTGGTGACCAGTAATTCGCCAGCGCCAAAGTCTTGCATTTTCTTTGACCATTCAATCGCATCAATACCGGTTGGATTACGTCCGCCATGGGTAAATATTTCCCAGCGATTAGGTTCACCTTCAGCGCTGACCTTTTTAGCGTCAATCGCCACCACGATACATTGTGAGCCAAATAGGTCACTGGCCTGTTGAACAAACTCTGGGTTGTTGATTGCGGCGGTGTTGATCGAAACTTTGTCTGCACCGGCATTTAACATGCGGCGCACATCTTCAACGGTGCGAATGCCGCCACCTACGGTTAGCGGGATAAATACTTGGCTGGCAACCGCTTCTACCACATGCACCATGGTTTCACGGTCATCTGAGCTGGCGGTAATGTCTAGGAATGTGATTTCATCAGCACCTTGTAAATCATAGCGTTTCGCTACTTCTACCGGATCACCAGCATCACGGATATCCAAAAACTGCACGCCTTTTACGACCCGTCCATCTTTGACATCTAAGCAAGGAATAATGCGTTTAGCGAGTCCCATTAACGTGATCCTGCGATTTGTTGTGAAAGCTTGTCTGCGAGGGCTTGGCCTTCTGCAAAGTCCAAGCTACCTTCGTAAATTGCGCGACCAGTAATGGCCCCGGTGACACCATCGGCTTCAATTTTAGATAACGCATGAATGTCGTCTAAATTGGTGATCCCCCCCGATGCAATCACCGGAATACTGAGGGCTTGAGCAAGCGCTTGGGTCGCTTCAATATTAACGCCTTGCATCATGCCATCACGACCAATGTCGGTGTAAATAATCGCTTCAACCCCGTCGTTTTCAAATCTTTTGCCCAGATCAATGACTTGGTGTTCTGTAACTTCAGCCCAACCGTTAATCGCGACAAAGCCGTCTTTCGCATCTAGGCCAACCATAATGTGACCAGGGAATGCTTGACAAGCTTGAGCCACAAACTCAGGCGTGTGTACGGCTTGAGTGCCAATAATACAGTAGCTGACACCGGCTTTTAAATAAGCTTCGATGGTTTTAAGGTCACGAATGCCACCACCGATCTGGATCGGCAAGTCAGGATAAGCCTGGCTGACTTGCAACACCGCATCACCATTAACCGGCGTGCCTTCAAATGCACCATTAAGGTCGACCATATGCAGGCGACGTGCACCTTGGGTTACCCAGCGTTCGGCCATCGCTACAATGTCAGATGAGAAAACCGTCGCGTCCTCCATCACACCTTGTCTTAGGCGAACACATTGGCCGTCTTTTAAGTCAATTGCAGGAATAAGTAGCATAAATTTAGGTCCTTAGATTGAAACGCATTTGGGTTATGCGCCATTCCAGTTTAAGAAGTTTTTAAACAGCTGAAGTCCGGCATCCGCACTTTTTTCTGGATGAGCCTGAATCGCAAACAATTGATCCTGCGCGACGGCTGAAGCAAAGTCAGTAGCGTAGTGGGTCAGGCCGGTTATTTCAGTTTTTAATTTGGGTTGGATGTAATAACTGTGTACAAAATAAAAACGAGATTGATCTTCAATCTTATGCCATAAAGGGTGAGACTGAGTTTGTTGAATTTGGTTCCAGCCCATGTGCGGAATTTTTAGGTCGGGATTGGCTGTTTCATCAAACCGAATCACGTTGCCGGGGATGACATCTAAGCAATCAATGCCGTTGTTCTCTTCAGAATGCGACATTAAAACCTGTAGTCCCATGCAAATGCCTAGGAATGGTTTGGTTTTAGCGGCTTGTTTGATGGGGTCGATCATGCCCGTATTTTGTAAAGCTTGCATGCAGGCTTTGGCGGCACCTTGCCCTGGAAAAATTATGGCATCGGCGTCGGCCACATCTTGCGGGTTCTGGGTAACGAGAATTCGGGTTTGGCTATCGGCTACATGTTCTGCCGCTTTGGCGACTGAACGTAAATTGCCCATACCATAGTCAATAACAACGACCTGCTTTAGTGCCACTTACAAACTCCCCTTGGTTGAAGGCAATTGGCCTCCCATTCTTGGGTCATCACTTAAAGCCATGCGTAACGCACGGCCAAAGGCTTTAAAGATGGTTTCAGCTTGGTGGTGCGCGTTTTGACCACGGATATTGTCAATGTGCAGGGTTGCTTGTGCATGATTTACAAAGCCTTGAAAAAATTCTGCAACCAGCTCGGTTTCAAATTGACCAATTTGTGCGCGTGTGAAGTTAGCATTAAACACCAGGCCTGGTCGTCCTGATAAGTCAATCACTACACGAGACAAGGACTCATCTAGCGGCACATAGGCATGACCATAACGTGTGATACCTTTTTTATCGCCGACGGCTTGACGAATTGCTTGGCCTAACGCAATACCTATATCTTCAACCGTGTGGTGATCGTCAATATGGGTATCACCATTCGCTTGAATGTTGAGATCAATTAAGCCGTGACGCGCTATTTGGTCAAGCATATGTTCGAAAAAAGGCACACCAGTATTGAGTTTGGCTTCGCCAGTACCGTCTAGGTTGACGCTGATTTTAATTTGCGTTTCTAAAGTGTTGCGTTCAACTTGAGCTGTGCGCATTGCTTATCCCACCAAGCTTAAAAGAAAACTATGATACTGAAATTTGTTTAAATTTGCACTTAAAAGCGTTTTGGTCGATAAGACAATTATGTCGGACAAATGTAACTGCAGCACTGGCTTACGGACTTGTGAGTGCGAGAATTGTCGGGGTAAAAGCATTAGCAATAGCCGCGCTCAACGGGTCATAAATAATTTTTAGTTGTACCAGGGTGTGGATTTATTAGATAATTCGGCTGATTTTTATAGCCGTTCCTGAACTAGCCACAATGCGAAGTGCTAGCAAATCTTGACCTAAATTAAGTTTTCTGGCGATTTTAAGCAGCAATCACTCTATAAAGTCCTTATAATTGGGCGCTGAGGAGTTCTTGCACTGTTTGAGATGATTAAAACAAGGGCAGGCAGGAGCGAAACATTAAGACTAAAAGGGGAATCCACGTGGATACTACAATGACAAAACCACAATATGATGATGGGGTGGTCAAATATTTGACTGTTCTAGCTGTCGTGTTTTTGGTGCTGGGTACGCTTATGGGGACATTTGCGGCCTCTCAGCTAGCATGGCCAGCTTTGAATTTTGATATTGCTGAAATTACCTTTGCTCGTCTGCGTGTAATGCATACCAACACCGTTATTTTTGCGTTTGGTGGCATGACGTTGATGGCAACGGCGTTTTATACAGTTCAGAGAACCAATGGTATTAAGTTGTTTAGCAATAAACTAGCTTGGATTACAGCCGTTCTATTTACGGTCGGTTTATTATTGGGTGTGATCACTTTATCTATGGGGATGACTCAAGGTAAGGAATACCATGAGCTGATTTGGCCTTTGGATATCGCAGTAGCACTTGTGTGGGTGCTGTATACGTTTAACTTTGTTATGACGATTGCGTCACGTAACAAAGAAACTCATTCACACGTTTACGTTTCTAACTGGTTCTTCTTGGGTATGATGATCATGATCACTTACCTATATGTTGTAAACGGTTTAGCGATTCCAGTATCATTGTTTACCTCCTACTCTATTTTTAGTGGTGTTCAAGACGCTATGATTCAATGGTGGTGGGGTCACAACGCGGTAGGTTTCTTCCTAACAGCTGGTTTCCTTGGGATTATGTATTATTTTGTACCTAAGCAAGCCCAGCGCCCTGTTTACTCATATCGTTTATCGGTTATTCACTTCTGGGCTTTGATGTTTGGTTACGTATGGTTAGGTGCTCACCACCTTCAATATACCGCGTTACCTGACTGGACAGGTTCATTAGGTGCCGTTATTTCGTTAGCGATGATTATTCCTTCTTGGGGTGGTGCATTGAACGGTATGTTGACCTTATCAGGGGCTTGGGATCGTTTGCGTACAGACTATATTTTGCGCTTCCTAATTATGGCCTTGGCTTTCTATGCAATGGCCACGTTTGAAGGCCCAGTAATGGCGGCTAAGACAGTTAATGCATTGTCGCACTACACTGACTGGACCATTGGTCACGTTCACTCCGGTGCATTAGGTTGGGTTGCGATGGTGTCGATAGGTGCGATTTACCATATGGTAATGAAACTGTGGAAAACTGAGATGTATTCCATGCGTTTGATTAACTTCCACTTCTGGTTGGCGACGATTGGTACGGTTCTGTATATCGTTGCAATGTGGGTGTCAGGCATTATGCAGGGCTTGATGTGGCGTGCTTATGATGAGTACGGCATGTTAGCTTACACCTTTGCTGAGTCTGTGGCTGCGATGCATCCATACTATGTAATGCGTGCTGTCGGGGGTGTGTTGTTCACCTCTGGTGCGGTGGTGATGTTATATAACATCGTCATGACCATTAAGATGGCAAAAGCAAGACAAACCAGCACTGTGGCAGCGAATGCCTAGTTAGAAAAAGGGTGGGGCCATATATTGGCCTCACCAGTCTAAATTAATGAGTTGAGGAGCAGAAACTCATGGCAGATCAAACTCCAAAAAATTTCCAGGATCGTGTTGAACGCAATATATTTGCGATGATCTTGGCCACCGCTTTTGTGGTATCAATCGCGGGTATTGTTGAAATCGTACCGTTGTTTTATCTAAAGTCGACGGTTGATTACACAGAAAAAACCGATAAATACGGTAACGTTAAAAATGAGAAATTCCCTGAGCTAGTATGGGAGCGTACCTTTACGGAGCAAGATGGCAAAGTAGTATCAGACAAACGTCTTTACTACAAAAAAGCCGATGGAACGTGGGGATCAGACTGGAAACAAGGTGATGGGGTTCGTCCACATACACCTTTAGAGTTTGCAGGTCGTGATATCTATATTCGTGAAGGTTGTTATATTTGTCACTCACAAATGATTCGCCCTTTCCGTGATGAGCGTGAGCGTTATGGTCACTTCTCACTCGCAACCGAGTCTATGTATGATCGCCCGTTCCAATGGGGTTCAAAGCGTACAGGGCCAGACTTGGCACGTGTGGGTGGAAAGTACTCGGATGAATGGCATGTTATGCATTTATTAAGACCTCAGGATCTAGTGCCAGAGTCGGTGATGCCTGCTTACCCATGGCTAGCTGAGAATAGTGTAGATAACTATTTCTTTGGCTTAACACGTAACATGAAGGCTCGTATGACCGCATTACGTCGCGTGGGTGTCCCTTATACGGATGAAGAAATCGAATTAGCACAAGAGCATATCGAAGGCAAAACAGAAATGGATGCAATCGTAGCTTACATGCAGGTTCTAGGTACCATGGTTAAACTCGACGACAGTAAGGTTTATCGTGAGTAAAATTCAACAATACTTCAGCACGGACTGGTCCTCAATGACAGGCCATGACTGGGCTGGACTAATCGTAACAGTACTGGTGTTTGTCGGTTTAGCTGTTGCTTTTTGGTGGGCATTAAGACCCAGCAAACGTAAAGAGCTGGAAGAACAAAAATACAAAGTACTTGATGATGATTGATTATTCTGAGGAGAATAAGTATGGCACAACACAATCCATGGCCTGATGAAGGCAACACCGGCCACATTTGGGACGAAGACCTACGTGAACTGGATAATCCACCTCCATTATGGTGGATGCTGGCATTTTATGCTGGTTTGATAATGATCGTTTTTTATGCGGTTTATTATCCAACTGTTCCGTTAGTTGATTCACACACTAAAGGGGTAGCGGGTTGGACTCAGATTGAAGAGTATAAAGAAGACTTTGAAGTTCTGAATAAATGGCGTGAACGAACGTTTTCTTCACAAGAAGAAAAGCTAGCCAGTCTGGATGTAGCCGATATCATGAAAGATGATGAGTTACGCGCTTATGCGGTAGCGACCTCTAAAGTGTTATATGGTGACTACTGTATGGCTTGTCATGGTGCGGGTGGATCTGGTAATCCGAACTTCCCGGTATTAGCCGATGATGACTGGTTATGGGGAGGCTCCGTTAAGCAAATTGAAGCATCTCTTGAAAAAGGCCGTGTTGGTAACATGCCAGCGAAGGGCATGATGGGCAACTTAAATGATCAAGAAATTGAACAGGTTGCGGATTATGTCATCGGTTTAGCAACAGGTGAAAGTGAAAATGAAGCATATGCTGCAGGTAAAGCGATTTATAACGGTAAAGGTTTGTGCATGGCCTGTCATGGTCCATTAGGTAAGCCTGTTGCTCCAAATGGAGCCACCAACCTTACCGGTAGTGTGGAACGTTTTATGGGTGTACCGGGTAACTTACAAGCCGATCGTCGTGCATCGATTATTCACACCATTACATATGGTGTGAATGTTAAAAAAGACGGCGCTTACTTACCTGAAACACGTCGCGCTGAAATGCCTTCTTTTAAAGAGCGCTTACCTGATGCCGATGTCAATATTAAACGCCTAGCGGTTTATGTTCATGAATTAGGTGGCGGTCAGTAAGGCCATTATGACGCCTTTTATTTTGGGTGTCTCAATTGAATAGAGAGTTAATCCATGGCTAGGATTGTCTTAGTTGTGGATCTTCAGAATTGAGGAGAATGTTCATGAATGAATTAAACAATGACTGGGTTTTATGGGTTTCCCTTCTTGCCTTAGTTTTCAGTGTGATCGCTTTTGTCGCGTTCGGCTGGAAAGCTTTCAAAAGTATGGAAGGCAATGACGAAGACAAGTCTTAATTGCAGATAATTGATGTAAATAAAAATAGGCCTATATATAGGCCTATTTTTATTTATGGCAAATGATAAAATTTTTCAAGAGTTAAAATCAATCAAAGCGGTTAGAATAATCTACAATTTTCAGGTTAATCGTGTTGTTCCATCCTAAATTAAGAGAATGCTAATGTCAGGCTCAAAAAAAGAAGCTTACCGCCCAAAAATTCATACAGGTTCGTTACTTGATGATGTTCATGTCCAGTCTAAAACCCTAGATGATATCGGTGTCGAAATTTTACCATTACATACAGGCGGCACCGTGCATGCAAAACGGATTGGTGGAAGTTTTCGTACCTTTAAGTGGTTGGTCGCTTCTTTTTGGTTACTATTATTTGTAGGGCCCTACATACGCTGGGATGGTAGCCAAGCTATTTTATGGGACTTGGGGAATCGGCAGTTTCATATTTTTGCATTAACGGTATTGCCACAGGATATTTGGATGTTGGCGATGATCTTGCTGTTTTTTGCTTTGTTATTAGCGGCTTCAACCGCGATTGCAGGTCGCGTATGGTGTGGCTACTTTTGTTTCCATACAGTTTGGGTAGATGTATTTACCTGGTTAGAAGAAAAAATTGAAGGTAAGCCGGGCAAACGTATCAAACTAGATGCCGAGCCAATGAGCTTTACTAAGTTTAAGGTTAAGTTACCTAAGCATATAATTTGGCTGCTGATTGCCTTTATGACCGGCTTCAGCTTTGTGGCCTATTTTACCGATGCGTTTCAGCTCTGGGCGCGACTGTTGCATTTCCAGCTTGCGTATTATGAAACCATTATTATTTTGGTCCTTGCAGGCTTAACGTATTTAACGGCGGGTTTCATGCGCGAACAGGTCTGTATGGGTTTTTGCCCATACTCCCGTATTCAGGGCGCGATGACCGATACTGAGACGGTTATGCCAACTTATGATCGAGATCGTGGAGAACCACGCGGTCGTCAACGACGAGCTAAACCTGGTGAAGAAGTGCCGGTTTTGGGGGATTGTATAGATTGTCGAATGTGCGTGGATGTCTGTCCAACCGGCGTTGATATTCGTTTAGGTCAACAGTTTGGTTGCATTACTTGTGGTTTATGTATTGATGCCTGTGATGAAATCATGGAAAAGGTTAATAAACCTAAAGGCTTGATTCGTTACGCGGCTATTAATGAGTTTGCTGGAAAAATTTTGCCGCCAATTTGGCGTCGGCCTCGGGTGATTGTATACTCCTCTATCATGATATTTGCAGCGGCGGCACTGATTTGGGGTATGGCAAATATGGCGCCAATCAATGTTACGGTTCTAAAGGAGCGTGCACCACTTTATGTACAAATGAGTGATGGTAGTATTCAGAATAAATATGATGTCAAGGTGGTCAATAAAACCAATGAGTTTATGCAGGTCGAAGTTGAAGTGTTTGGCCATGATGATTTAATTTTTATGGCTGACCGAGTGGCGGAAGTGAGCCCAGGTAGTGTTGCCACTATAAGGTTGTTTGTTCGAATTCCTCGAAACAAACTAGACGAGAAATCTACGCCAATAGACGTGGTGGTTAAAGACTTAAACAACAAGGATAATAGTGACCGTTATCGCAGTGTATTTCATGGGCCTAAATAATAAAATTACGGTACCGTTTACAATCAATAGCTTTCTATATGGAAGGCCATAACCAAGTTAATCGACTGGTTTTAGGAGAAAGAATGCAAACACAAAAGAAAGACACTCGTGACTGGAGTGTGGCCTGGAAAAATCCATTGGTTATTTTCTGGGTGGCGATTATATTGGTCGTGTTGATGGTCAATTTTTTCATGGTCAGTATGGCCATCGTAACCAATCCAGGCCTGGTGATTGATGACTTCTACGAACGTGGCAAAAACCATGCCGCCGTATTGGCTGAACGTCAGAAGATGGAAAAGTTGGGGTGGCAGTTAAAGGTTGATATGCCAGATTTGGTCGAAGCAAAGTCTGAGCGAATTGCACTTGAGGTGTTAGACAAAGATAATGTGCACTTTGATGTCGATTCGGCCACTTTATATTACTATCGACCTTCAGACCGTAACTTGGATGGCTCGTTGGTGTTGGCTCAACTCGATACCACTGGAAATTATGCGGCTGATCTGAACTTGCCACTAAAAGGTAAATGGGATTTTATTATTGAAATAGTTAAAGGTGACAAGAAATACAGTATTGGGCAATCGTTTATGGTCAAAGACCCAGAATAACTAATGAGCCAATGCTACCATTGTGGTCAAGATGTTCCTCAGAATGAACGGATTGACAAGGTTATTAAGGGTCAAAGTCGATCTTTTTGTTGCCACGGTTGTGCTTCAGTCTGCGAGGTTATTCATAATTCAGGTCTAGAAAGTTTTTATAAACTTTCGCCAGATACACAGCGCCCGATTGCCCCTCTTCAACTAAATACGCAAACCTCCGATTTTTTTGATTATGATGAAGTCCAGTCTCAGTTTGTTAAAGAGCTGGGGCAAGTGCGTCAAATCACACTCATGTCGGATGCGATTCATTGCGCTGCTTGTATTTGGTTAATTGAACATAGTCTTGCGAAGGTAGATGGTGTTCTACATGCCAATGTAAATTTTACCAATAAGCAAATCAAAGTACGTTGGGACAATTCAAAAATTCAACTCTCGCAAATTCTTCAACGCCTTAACCAAGTTGGGTACGATGCTCGCCCATATAATGCAGAAGAAAGTGAACAAGCCTATCGAAAAGCCAACCGCGACTTACTTTATCGGCTAGGTTTTGCAGGCTTTGCCGTAATGAATGCAATGTGGTTTTCGGTTGCGCTATATACCGGTGCACGTGATGATGCGGAATACCGAACCTATTTTTATTTTGTATTATTCTTATTAGCCAGTGCGACATTGGTGTATTCCGCACAGCCTTTTTTTAAAGGTGCTTTACAAAGTCTTAAAGCCAAAACAGTGGGCATGGACGTCTCTATCAGCCTAGGTTTGCTTATTACCTATGGTTATTCCACCTGGGTAATGGTTCATCCAGATCAGATCGGTCAAGCCTTTTATGCGACCGTGATCGATCTTACTTTTCTATTATTAATCGGGCGTTATCTCGAGGCTATTTCTAAAAATAAAGCCTTGGATGCGACACGAAGATTAATGGACTTACAGCCAAAAATGGCACGTCAATTTATTGATGGTATGGAACAAGTAGTGCCGGTTCGCCTGCTAAAATCCGGTGATATGGTATGGGTCAAACCCGGCGATAAAATTCCGGTTGACGGTCAAGTTATGGACGGCGAAAGCCAGGTTAATGAGTCGATGCTGACTGGGGAATCAAGAGAGATTTTTAAGCAGTTAGGCCATAAAGTATCGGCGGGCACCATAAATTTAGATGGAACCTTGATGATTCAAGTCGAGGCAACGCTTGATGATACCCGTTTGGCGCGAATTATTCATTTAGTTGAAGATGCACAAGGTTCAAAAGCGACGATCCAATGTACGACTGAAAAAATCATGCCTTGGTTTGTAAGTGTAACCTTGGCGTTAGCCACCCTGGCATTTTTATTTTGGTGGTGGCAGGCAGATATTGAAACGGCGATTATGGCAGGCACGGCCGTTCTCATTATTACCTGTCCTTGTGCATTAGGTTTAGCTACACCTATGGCCATGGCCGTCGCGGCAGGCGTATCGGCAAAAAACGGTATATTGGTTAAAAATAGTGTAGTACTGGAAATGCTGAATGAGATTGATCATTTTGTCTTTGATAAAACAGGCACCCTGACAAAAGGTCAAATGCAATGGGTTGATGAGGTCTGGTCACCAGGCCTGGTGGTTGAGGAGTGGCTAGTCAAAATTGCTAAAATTGAACAAAAATCCGAGCACAGCTTAGCACGTGCCATTGTTAAAACCATGGAGGCCCGTCAGCCGGATTGGCAAAAAAACATATTGGTTATCGAGGATTTTAAGGCGGAACCAGGCCGTGGAGTGAGCGCCAAAATTGATCAAGACCTGGTTCGAATAGGCACTGGGGTTTGGTTAAAGAAATTTGATATTGAACTCCCAAATGAGATGCTATTGGCAGAACATGATCAAGCGCAACAAGGTCGCAGTAGTGTTTGGGTCGCGAATAATGAGAAAGTGATTGGTGTACTCTTTATTGAGGACGAATTACGTATGGATGCTAAGGACTTAATTGAACACTTACAAGCGCGCGGAAAACAAGTAACTCTGTTGAGTGGCGATAGACAATTAGTCGCACACGCGGTTGCAAACCAACTCGGCGGAATGAACGTGATTGCTGAAGTATTGCCTGAAGATAAAAGTCGGGTGATCGCCGATCTACAAAAGCAGGGCCAAAAAGTAGCAATGGTCGGGGATGGAATTAACGATGCTCCCGCATTAAGTCGAGCAAATGTTGGGTTTGCATTGGGAGCTGGAACCGATGTTTCAATGGATTCAGCAGACATAATTTTATTAAATAATGAGTTATTGGCCATTGATAAATCACTCGCTTTATCGGAGAGAACACTTAAAACGGTTAAGCAGAATATTAGCTTGTCGATTGCCTACAATATCATTATGGTTCCTTTAGCCATGGCGACACTGCTCACTCCACTTATGGCCTCTATTACGATGCCTTTAAGCGGTTTAGCCGTCATTTTAAATGCGATGCGTATTCGAAGTTTTTTTAACAAACCTATTAATTCCAAAGTTGGAAAGAGGTAAGCTGTGGAGATTATTTTTATCACCATTCCGCTGGTGTTGATTGTGGGCGGTTTAGTTGTAGCAATGTTTATTTGGATGGCTAAAAAAGGTCAGTTTGATGATTTAGATGGTGCTGCACATCGAATTTTATTGGATGATGAAGATCAAGGTTCAGAATTGGAAGCTATAAATCAAGATAAGGATAACAAGCTTGGTGCTAAAGAATCTAATCAAGCTGGAAAAAACAACGCGTGTTAAAGTTTGCGCCCGATATACCAAGCCTCGCGCATTAACCGATTGTCGGAAGATTTGATCCAACCTTCACCATAGACTTCGCAGTTTAAGCTTGGCCAATAAGCTTGATATTCACTAGGTTGAATATAAAAATCGGGATTACTTGGCCCAGCGGCTTGAGTTGGAGCCAGGAAGGTTTGATAAAACAACCATCCTTTGGGTTTTAAAGATTGTGCCAAATTGTCCATGATCGTGCGGTCGAGATAATGGCTTACCACAATCACATCGAATTGATTAGATACAAAATCCTGCACTGCAATGTCTTTACAGTGGGCCTGCAAATGGGTTAACCCTTGCAGCTTTGCCCAACGAGACACTAAATCCGTGGCCGTTTCAGAAATATCCCACGCCTGGGTGCTTAAACCGCAACGCGCTAAAAAACGCGCGTTACCGGCTAATCCACTGGCTAAATCTAATGCTTGGCCCCGCAAGGGCAAACAACGAATGTGTTGTTTTAATAGCCAGCAAGCTTCAGCAGGTGTCGATAGCTCAGCCGTTTGGTAGCGTTGATTCCACTTTTGGGCGCGGGTTTCTGGCATATTAAGCACGCCAGAAGGTACGGGTTAAAATCACCAATAAGGTGAATATTTCTAAACGACCTAACAGCATCGAAAAAGTCAAAATCCATTTCTGTGGATTACTGATGCCACCAAAATTGGCTGCCACTTCGCCTAACCCCGGCCCCAAGTTGTTAAGGGTCGCCGCTGTGGCTGAGAAGGCGGTTACCTGATCCATACCAAATGCCATCAAGGCTAATAAGATAATGGCAAAGGTGGCGACATAAAGCGCAAAGAAGCCCCATACGGAAGACATAACTCGTTCCGGAATCGCGCGACCGCTTAATTTAACTGGCATTAACGCATTCGGATGCATTAAACGTTGAATTTCACGAATACCTTGTTTAAATAACAGTAAGAAACGAATCACTTTCATGCCACCGCCAGTTGAGCCGGCACTGCCACCAATAAAGCTCATAAAGATCAACATTACTGGCAAAAAGCCTGGCCACATCGCAAAGTCTGCATTACTAAATCCAGATGTGGTTGCAATCGATACTGTCATAAATAAGCCATAACGGAAAGCTTCTGACAGTGTGCCATACACTGATTGAAAGTATAAATAGCTGGTACTGATGGCAATTCCGATCAACAAAACCATAACGTAAGTGCGGAACTCTGGGTCAAACAAATAGGGTTTGACTTCAAATGAGCGGAATGCACGGAAATGCAAAGCAAAATTGGCTCCGGCTAAAAACATAAAGAAGATCGCAATCGATTCAATAACCTGGCTGTCAAAATAACCGATACTGGCATCATGGGTAGAAAATCCACCAATTGCAACGGTAGAAAAACTGTGGCCTATTGCATCAAACCAACTCATGCCTGCAATCCAGTAAGCCATGGCACAAGCAATGGTTAACGCGACATAAATCAGCCAAAGCGTTTTGGCCGTTTCGGAGATACGCGGCGCCAATTTATTATCTTTCGCTGGGCCGGGCATTTCGGCGCGGTATAGCTGCATTCCACCAATACCTAATAAGGGCAAAATCGCGACGGCTAATACAATGATCCCCATGCCGCCTAACCATTGAAGCTGTTGGCGATACCACAAAATGGCATGCGGCATGGTATCTAAGCCACTTAATACAGTAGCACCAGTAGTGGTTAAGCCAGAAAAGGATTCAAAAATGGCATCACTGATCGAAATCGGTACGTCTTCTTCAAGCAAGAAGGGTAAAGCACCGACCATGCCCAGCGCAGTCCAGAACATCACGACAATAATAAAACCATCGCGTATTTTGAGTTCTCGGCGGTGTTTTCGATTCGGTAGCCATAAAGATAAACCGGTAATCTGGGTTAAAACCATAGCGGATAGAAAGGCGATGAGTGCACCGTCTTGATAAATTAGAGCGATCGCAATCGGCGGCAATAGACTTAAGCTATACACCATTAACAATAGGCCGAGAATTTTTATAATGATCTGAAATTGCATCTATTTATCCTAGCCAAGACCGGCGCGCTTCTGGCTCAAACAAATCATGAATCTCGGTAATGCGTGAGCGGTCGGTTAAGAATAAAATCACATGATCTTCGGCTTCAATCACCAGGTCTCTGTGTGCAAACAGTACCGCACCATCACGCACAATACAGCCGATGGTGATGTCTTTTGGCCAGTCAACGTCGATTAAACGCTTACCGACAATTTTGGAGGTGTTTTCACTGCCATGCACAATTACTTCCATCGCTTCCGCCGCGCCCCGTCGCAGAGTGAAAGCTTTAACAGTATCGCCTTGGCGCATGTAATGAAGTAGGTTGTTGGTCGTAATTCGGTCGGCAGAGATCGCAATGTCAATTGAGTTAAGGTGAATTAACTCGATATAGGATTGGTTGTTGACTAATGCAATCACACGTCGAACACCAAGCTTTTTAGCCAGCATAGACGAAATAATATTGGCTTCATCTTTATTGGTGACCGCCACAAACAAATCGATTTCGTCGATATTCTCTTCAATCAACAGGTCTTTATCGGCCACATCACCGTGGATAATAATGGCTTGATCTAATATCTCGGATATCTCACGCGCTCGCACAATGTTGTGATCAATGATTTTTACCTGATGTGAATGTTCAAGCTGTTTAGCCAGGCTAAAACCAATGTGTCCGCCACCAGCGATCATAATATTACGAGCTTTTTTCTGTTTTTCGCGGCGGAATTCTTCTACGATAATCGAAATATCGTGTGGCTCGGCAATAAAGAAAACTTCATCACCCACTCGGATTGGCTCATCGCCCGTTGGCATTACGACTTCGTCTTGACGATAGATCGCAACAATGCGGGTTTTAACTTTTGAGGGTAAGTGTTGTTTAAGTTCGCGGATTTTTTTGCCGACCAGTGGGCCGCCATTATGGGCACGCATTGCGACCAAACGCACTAAGCCACCCGCAAAGTCGACGACCTGGAGTGAACCAGGATAAGCAATCAATTGCAAGATGTAATCCGTCACCAGGTTTTCCGGGCTGATTAATAAATCAATGGGGATCGCATCTGGATTTTGATTACGATCAAACAACTCGGGATGCATTAAATAATCGTTACTACGAACCCGTGCTATTTTTGTCGTAGTTTTAAACATGATGTGCGCGATTTGGCAGGCGCAAATATTGGTCTCATCATTTTGAGCGGCCGCAATTAAAAGGTCTGCATATTCTAAGCCGGCCTGTACTAACACATTCGGGTGGGAAACATGGCCTTGAACGGTGCGGATATCAAGACGATCTTGCAGGCGCTGTAAGCTTGCATTGTCAAGGTCAACGACTGTGACATCGTTATCATCATTGGCTAACAATTCGGCTAGTGACGAGCCGACCTGGCCTGCTCCGAGAATAACAATATTCATAATTGATTTCCTTAAATGGGATCTTTTGGATCGATCTCTAGCACCTTGAGTTTGCGGTAGAGATGGGTACGTTCAATTCCAGAGCGTTTCGCGGTTTCTGAAACACTCCCGCAGGTTTCACGCAATAACTGCTTTAAATAAGCGGCTTCAAAACTCTCTTTAGCCGACTTTAAATTCATGGAGGTATCAATTGATGCGCTATTGTAGTATTGCTGCGAAGACTGGGTCAAGCTATGGCGGACTTCTTCTTCCGATACTTCTGGTGCGGTGCCTAGAATTAATAATCGCTGCACCAAATTTTGCAGTTCGCGCAAATTACCCGGCCAAGCGTATTGGCGTAATAAATTGAAAACTGGTTCAGAGAAGGTGCGATTAGGCAGGCCCTCTTGGAAAGTAAAGTGGTCTACAAAATGCCGGACCAGCTCAGGGATGTCTTCGTTGTGTTGACGCAAAGCTGGAACCACAATCGGCATGACATTGAGTCGTTTAAACACATCCTCACGGAACTCGCCGTTTTCGACGGCCAGTTCCAGGTCAACACGGGTGGTGCAAACTAAACGTATATCAATCGGATGTAGTTTTTCACTGCCTTGGCGACGGTAGGATTGATGAAAAATCAAATCCGCTAATCGGCTTTGGGCGTCTTCACTTAGTCGTTCAACGTTAGATAGCACCAGCGTACCGCTTTTAGCCTGTTCGATTTGACCAACCTGAGTGTTACGTTCTTCGGCTTTACCCAACCAGACGCCCAGTTGTTCTGAAAAATCTTTGGCGTGTATATTATAGATAGGCGCTTCTTTACGTGGGCTCATTTGATGCAAGGCGTTGGCAAAAAAATGTTTACCTGTACCGGCTTCACCGGTCAGTAGAATCGGCATGGTATATTTGGCTAAGCGTTCAATCGTACTGCGTTGTTCGCGTATTAACTTGCTTTTGCCGACAGGCATCACCAGGCCGGGTTGATTGCCTTTTAAACGTCGGTTTTCATGAGCGAGCCGATTGTGTTCTAACGCGCGTTCAGCCATCACAATCAGTTTAGCCAGCGACAAGGGTTTTTCCATAAAATCATAAGCCCCAAAGCGGGTGGCTTCGACTGCAGTTTCAATAGTGCCATGACCCGACATCATAATGACGGTGGTATGATCTAATAACTTTTCGGATTGCATTTCTTTAAGCAAAGATAAACCATCCACATCCGGCATCCAAATGTCTAGAAAAATGACATCCGGCACATTGTCTCGCCAAGCCGAACGTGCTTGCACACCATTCGCAGCGGTCATGACTTGGTAGCCTTCTTCGGCAAAAATTTCTTGCATTAGGTTACGAATATCTTTTTCATCATCAACGATGAGTAGTTTACCCGAGGCCGCTGAGTGATTATTTGAACTTGACGGTTTTTGCATCAGTGTCCATCCGCGTTAAGTTTTGAGAGTGTGATTACAAAGCAGGTACCCTCGTTATTACTGGCTTGTAATTCAATCTGTCCGTTGAGCTCTTCGACAATTTTTTTAACAATGGCTAACCCCAATCCGGTACCTTTGGGTTTGTCGGTGGCGTAGGGTTCGAAAATCCAGTTGACGGCTTGCTCTGGGATGCCGGGCCCATTATCAATTACTTGGATTGTAATCTTATCAGGCTGCGCTGCACAATCGGTGATAATTTGTACCTTCGCAACATCGGACTCCTCAGTGGCTTCAAGTGCGTTTTTAATCAGGTTATGAAACAGCTGCCGCAAACGAGACGCGTCCGCCAGAATAGCCGGGCATTCTGGATCAAACTTAAGTTCAATGATGCCGTCGTCATGTGGTGTCTGATACAAGGATACAATATCCAAAATCAGTTCATTTAAATCCAGCAGCTGCAGCTGCATTTCCGGCGTATGAGCATAATCGATAAAGGCTTGAACCAATGTTTGCATGGTATCGACCTGGTCGACAATGGTGCGTGTCATGCGCTCAAGAAAGGCCGCATCGTCGGGTTGAAGTTTATTAGTCAGCTTAAACTCTAGCCTTTCCGCGCTCAACTGAATCGGTGTCAGCGGGTTTTTAATTTCATGCGCTAAACGACGAGCCACATCACTCCAGGCGGCGTGTAACTGAGCTTGAACCAGTTCAGTAATATCATCCAGTACAATGACAAATCCGCCAATTTTTTGGTCGATGCTCGGCAAGGTTGAGCCATGCAACAGAATTATGCGTTGCTGGTTATGATGTTGAATCGTGACTTGCTCGCTCCAGGGCCGCGCATCCATTTGCATTAAATTCGAGTTTTCAAAGCGGGGCATCATGGCATCAAAAAAAGGCTTAAGGTGCGGGGTGTCGGCCTGATCCATAATGTCGCAAAACCGCTCACCCACTAGCGGTTGCAAATTAATGCCGAGTATCTGACTGGCCTTATCGTTAATGGTGCGCAAACGTCGATTCATATCCAGTGTGACCACGCCATTGGTTAGGTTGCGGATCACGGCCTGGAAATACAAACGCTGTACTTCGGTTTGTTGATGGTTAATTTTTATATCATTACGAGCCTTCGCGACCTGGCCGATCATGTCGTTAAAAGACTGAATTAAGGTACCAAATTCATCATCTCGATCCACCTGCATTTTGGTGCTGTAATCACCTTGTGCTACGCGCTGTGTACCCTGGGCCAAATATCGAATCGGTCGGGTTAAATTTTGGGCGGCTTGCACCATAAACAATAAGGCACTGACTAAAGTCAGCAATAACACCATGGATAAGATTAAGGTAAAACTGGTTTTTAACGGTGCACGTAAATAGTTTAGTTCGTGATACTGGCTTTGGGCCAAACGCACCGACTGCGCATAGCGCGTGATGTTTTCAGGGATATTAAAAATAACCTGCAATGGAAGCACTTGGTTTGAAAATGGGTTAAATACCGGAATTAATATTCGGACAATTTGTTGGTTGGTGGGGCTGAGTGTTTCGACGGCGGCGTAGCTATGACGTTGGCGCAGCTGCTGAAATAAGTTGTCACCCGGTTGATTCGGCAGGCTTTGATCACCAAAACTATTGCTATAGGCAATTAACTGACCGTTAGATTGATACAGGGCGACTTCTTGTGCGCCCAGTTTATTGCGCAACTGGCTTACTGAATAGGCCGGGCGTTGAGCTAAAAAAGGCCGTAAGGATTCTTCGGCACGCAGGGTGGCATTTAAACTATCGCGTGTTAAATTATCTAGATTGGCGCGCACCAGTGCACTAGCATCACTGAGAGCTTGTTCGGTTCGGACATCAAACCACTGATCAATGCTTTGGTGTACCAAGCTGACCGAAAAATAAAACAAAGTCATAATCGGGAAGGCCAGTAACAGCGTCAGGGTGCTGGTAATTTTAACCGTGGTGCGGATGCCGGATACATTTTGTTTATACTGACGATAGAGCTTAAGTAGGGTACGAATCAACAAGGTTAACAGGATAAGTGTGCCTATCATGCTAAAGGCCAGTAAGCCAATATAGTACTCAACAAACTCGGGAGCGTTTTGTAGGATTTGGTGCATAATGAACAACGAGCTCAGTAATAGCCCGGTCACAATGGCCAACCAACCATACTGTTTCAGAAATAAGCGTGTTTTCACATTCATCGGCGCCGTCCTGTTTGCACATCAAGCTCAAACCATTCACTTTTAAAGCGCCAATCCGCATCCAGCAAGGCTTGTGTAAACATGGGAGCCGGTAAGCTCCAATAGTTCAAACGAAAACGCAGTTTTAGTTTATAACGCAAACCTGAATGCAGTTGGTTTAAGCTGGTAATCGGGAAGTTTTGGATTTCGCCCAGCGTCGCTAAGGCCGGTTCTAATTGGCTAAAGTACAGGATGTTTTGATTACGCAAATTATGAAGTTTGTAGCGCCGATCATAATGCGAATAGGACAGCTCGGTGGTGTAATCGATTCGGGTTTGCTGACTGTTATAGGGAAAAATAAAGATCTGGTCGCGGCGGGTTAATTCGATTTGCGTAATAAACTGGATAGGAATTTCATGCTGGATGGCCTCCACTACTTTTTCAGATAATTGGATGTGGGCTTTGGCATCCATGTAAAGCGTGCTTTCAAACTGTTTATCGACTAATTCTAGCAGGGTTATTTGTGACCAAGCCGGTTGAGCGGCCAGCATGAATAAGATACTCACTAAGCCACCTAGGCATTTCATGCCGTAATATCCGCTTTGTGGAGTAAGGCATAATAAAAGCCATCCATGCCCTCTTCACCAGGTAGGATTTGTTTACCAATCTCGCCTTGCCCCCAGTCGCCAGCCATGGATTGCAATTGAGCATCGTTTTGGCGCTGCAAAAAGGCCGCAATTTGCTGTGTATTTTCTTGCGGTAACACCGAACAGGTGGCATAAAGCAATTGGCCGCCAGGTTTCAGTGTTTGCCAAAGTTGATCTAATAAATGCGCTTGAATCACGACCAAGGCCTCAATATCTTCTGGACGACGGTGATGTTTGATATCTGGATGGCGCCGAATAATACCGGTCGCCGAGCAGGGCGCATCCAGCAATATCTGATCGAAGGGTTGGCCGTCCCACCAGGTTTCAATATCGCCCGCATCGGCCACTTTCGTGTGCACATCAAGCTGAAGGCGCGCCAAGTTTTCCTGCAAACGTGGCAACCGATCGGCTTGTTTTTCAAGGGCCAACAACCAGGCCTGGTTATCACAAAATTCAAGTAAATGTCCGGTTTTACCGCCGGGGGCAGCACAGGCATCTAACAGGCGCATGCCCGCTTGTGGCTGTAAAATCAACGCAGCTTGTTGCGCGGCGATATCTTGCACACTAAAACCACCCTGTTCAAAACTCGGTAATTGGCTGATATCTACCGGACTGGTTAAAGCAATACCGACTGGGCTAAGAGGGTGCGCATGAGCTGAAACCCCGACTTCGTTTAGTTGGCTTAAAAAGACATCACGTGTTTGCACACGTTGGTTCACTCGTAAAGTTAACGGAGCCGTTTGATTGTTTTGTTGCAAAATTTGTTCATATTGATCTGGGTAAGCCTGTTTTAAATTCTTAACTAGCCAGGCTGGGTGGGAGGTTTGCATGCCAATGTCATTAGGTAGCTTGGATAAAATGGCTTCTCTGTCACGTAGAAATGTACGTAAAACGCCGTTTAATAGACCACGAGCCCAAGGCTTTTTGAGCTTCTGACTTAAATTCACGGTTTCTGATACTGCCGCATGATCGGGCGTATCCAGATACAAAAGCTGATAAAGCGCGAGCAGAATTAAGCTGTTAATGTCTTCGTCTTTGGCTTTGAGTGGTTTGGCTAATAATTGATCACGCACCGCAACTAAACGCTGGTACCAGCGCAAGCAGCCAAACACCAGGTTTTGGGTAAAAGCTCGATCGCGCCGATCGGAAATAGCCTGTAAGGCATTCGGCAAAGCTTGGCTAAGTGATTGACCCTGGTGAGTCACATTTAACAACGCATTAAGAGCAGCACGACGTGGATTCATAAGGACCTAAAATTAAATAAGCGTTTTGCCGATGACATTGCGCGCTTGGCAAAAGTCATAGGCCGACATAGGTTTTTTACCCGCCGGTTGCAACTGCGTAATACGCACCAAGCCTTCGCCCGCCATTACGTCCACACCGAGTTTTTCTAATAAAATCATTTCGCCGGGTTTGTCGTGTTTGGGACCGTCTAAGGCTTGTGCTTGTAAAATACGCAAAGGCTGGCCGTCAAAATGCGTGAAGGCCATCGGCCAAGGATTAAATGCATGAATTCGACGTACGATGTGCTGGGCGGATAAAGACCAATCAATTTCGGCTTCGGCTTTAGTCAGCTTGGCGGCATAGCAGGCCTGGTGGTCTTGCTGTGCTTCTGGGTTAAGCTGAATAAGTTTTGCCAGTGTGTCTAATAAAGCTTGTGCGCCCATCGGAGCTAGGCGGTCATGCAGTGTGTGGGCCGTATCATTCGGTCGAATATCGGTTTCGAGCTTATACAACATAGCACCCGTATCTAAGCCGGCATCCATTTGCATAATGGTAATGCCAGTTTGTTGATCCCCGGCTTCAATCGCGCGTTGAATCGGCGCCGCACCACGCCAGCGAGGTAACAAGGAGGCGTGAATGTTTAGACAGCCTAGCTTGGGTGTGTCTAGCACCGTTTGCGGTAGAATCAAGCCATAAGCCACCACCACCATAATATCCGCATTTAACGCGGCCAACTCAGTTTGGGCTTCGGGTGTTTTAAGGCTTTCGGGTTGAAATACAGGCAGATTGTGTGCGAGCGCGAGTTGTTTGACTGGGCTGGGCGTGAGTTTTCGACCACGACCCGCTGGACGGTCAGGTTGGGTATAAACCCCGACCACTTGATGCGCTGAATCCAATAAGGCTTGCAAAGGCGCGACCGAAAACTCTGGTGTACCAGCAAAAATAATTCGATAACTCATAAGCGCTCCTTTCAAGTGATGCCGTATTTAAACGTTTGTGTTGGCTTCGGCTTGCAGTTTTTTGTATTTTTGCAAAATACGAGTACGTTTTAGGCCGGACAAGTGGTCTACAAACAGTTTACCATTTAAGTGGTCAATTTCATGCTGTATGCAGATGGCCATTAAATCGAAGGCTTCCATTTCAATCATTTGTCCATCACGATCCATCGCGCGTACCAAAATATCGCTTGGCCGATCCACGTGTGCATAAATTCCGGGCAAAGATAAACAGCCTTCTTCCCAAGTGATTTGTCCGGCGCTACGCACAATCTCCGGATTAATCAGCGCGATGGGCTGGTTTTTGTCTTCCGACACATCTACTACAATAACACGTTGTTGCACGGCCACCTGTGGCGCGGCTAAGCCAATGCCTGGCGCGTCGTACATGGTGTAAAACATATCATCAATCAGGCGATCTAAATCGTCCGTCATTTCCGGCACGGGCGCGCACACTTCGCGCAGGCCTTCATCCGGGAATAAAACAAGGTTGAGTTTTTGCATGGAATAGTTACTTTTAGGTTTATACTTGAAACTTTACGGAATCCAAGCATTATAGCGAATTTATGAATAAAAATGCCGACAATACCGAGCTGACCCTTTGGCTGCGACTTCATTTGGCTTATTTAAGCGCCAAGCAGGTTCAGCGGGTTGTGAATCATATAGGTGACTTCGCGCAATTGGCGTATACTCAACGTTCAGACTGGTTGCCAGTGCCCAAAATTACTGAGAAGCAGGCCGATGCGTTTTTTCAGGTAGAAGAGGCGCAAATTCAACAAGCCTTAGACTGGGCGCAGCAACCCAATCACCATATTGTTACGCTAGACGATGACGCTTTTCCAGAGCTGTTGCGCGAAATTTCTGACCCACCCATTTTATTGTATGTGCGCGGTGATTTGAGCTTGTTAAAAAGTCCGCAACTAGCGGTGGTTGGCAGTCGTCACGCATCACGCCAAGGCCTGCAAATTGCAGAAGACTTTGGTGAGCACCTGTCTCGCGTCGGCTTGTGTATCACGAGTGGTTTAGCGCATGGCATAGACGCCGCCGCCCATCGCGGTGGCTTGCGTGGACAAGGTCAAACTTTAGCCGTGGTGGGCACGGGGTTAGACCGAATTTATCCGGCCGCCAATCAAAACTTAGCACGCCAAATTGCCGAGCAAGGTGCGATTGTTTCGGAATATCCACTTGGTACTCGACCTTTGGCACAGAATTTTCCTAAACGTAATCGAGTGATCAGCGGCATGTCCACTGGCTGTTTGGTGGTGGAGGCGGCCTTAAAAAGTGGCTCTCTCATTACCGCTCGTCAGGCCATGGAACAAGGGCGCGAAGTATTTGCGGTTCCGGGTTCAATCAATAACTCGTTGGCGAAAGGTTGTCATCAATTGATTAAACAAGGCGCCAAACTGGTCGAGTCGGCGCAAGACGTGTTGGAAGAGTTGGCCCCTTTGGTAGCCTTCAGTTGGGATAACGATAACACCAAGCCTGAAACATCAGCACCAGGCCTGGTCGAACAAACAAAACATCCGTTATTGGCGGTGGTGGAGTACGAGCCGATAAGTTTAGATGAGTTGGTGGTGATGACAAAAATGGCCGCATCGGATATCCAGGCTCAAATGATGATTCTGGAACTCAGTGGTCAAGTGGAGTCCCTTTCAGCCGGACGCTGGCGACGCATATAGTCATCAGGTTTGCAGCTGAGGTGGATTTGGATTATATTAAACATTAAAGCTTTCATTATTTTAATGAAACAAGGAGCGTTAACATGTTAAAGAAATGGACGAGTGCGGTATTGGCTTTAGCCTTTTTAGGTTTATCAACTATGCCGTTGCAAGCTGCGATGGTATCAACTGATGAATTAATTTCAACGCAACAAGCCCAAATGGACCGTGAATCTATCGCGGCTTTATTAGATCGTGCTGATGTACAAGAAAAATTGGTCGCGATGGGTGTAACAGTCGGTGATGTTGAACAGCGTATTGCCTTAATGACAAACGCAGAAGTGGCACAACTGAACCAACAAATAGCCGACTTGCCAGCGGGTGAAGGTGTGGTTGGTATATTGGTGTTATTGTTTGTTATTTTCGTCGTCACGGATGTAATTGGCGCAACGAATATTTTCCCGTTCATCAGACCGGTTCGTTAATGTTCAGAAGATTTAGGGTTAAATGCTTTACTCACCCAGCTTCGGCTGGGTTTTTTGTTTTAGGGTTATTGATCCTGACACCGGTTCGCAATCTATTTTAACTGGACGTTGGCGGCCCCTAGAGTTTACAGCTTGCGGTTTAAAAGAATAGGGTTTATATTTTATATGAAGTCTTCATAATTTTAATGAAGCAAGGAGCGTTAAATATGTTAAAGAAATGGACGAGTGCGGTATTGGCTTTAGCCTTTTTAGGTTTATCAACTATGCCGTTGCAAGCTGCGATGGTATCAACTGATGAATTAATTTCAACGCAACAAGCCCAAATGGACCGTGAATCTATCGCGGCTTTATTAGATCGTGCTGATGTACAAGAAAAATTGGTCGCGATGGGTGTAACAGTCGGTGATGTTGAACAGCGTATTGCCTTAATGACAAACGCAGAAGTGGCACAGCTGAACCAGCAAATAGCCGATTTACCGGCGGGTGCGGATGTGGTTAGCGTGCTGGGGTTATTGTTTATTATTTTCGTGATAACAGACGTGTTTGGTTTAACGAATGTTTTCTCTTTTATTAGACCGGTTCGTTAATGTTCAGCAGATTTAATGCCATACACACCCAGCTTCGGCTGGGTGTTTTGTTTATGGGAATTTTAGGTTTGTCAGTTCTGACTGGTTGCGCCACTAGTCCGCAAACGCAGCAATTGATAACGCAACCCTCCGCAACATTCAAAGCAACCGAGTTAACAGCCGTGCCTTTTTTTCCACAAACCGAATATCAGTGTGGTCCGGCGGCTTTAGCGACCGTGATGCAATACCGTGGGCGAGAAGTGTTTCCAGATGATTTGGTAAGCCAGGTTTATATTCCAGAAAAAAAAGGCAGTCTGCAAATTGAAATGATCGCGGCCACACGCAAGCAAGGTTTAATGCCTTATCCCTTGGCACCTAAACTATCGGCTTTACTCAGCGAAGTTGATGGGGGTAATCCGGTGTTGGTGATGCAGAATTTGGGGCTAGATTGGTTTCCGGTTTGGCATTATGCGGTGGTGGTGGGTTATGATTTAGCAGAACAACAGCTTGTTTTACGTTCGGCTGAAACTAAGCGTTGGATTAGTGATTTGTCAACGTTTGAACGTACCTGGCAGCGCAGTAATTATTGGGCGTTGGTGATGGTTAAGCCGGATCAGTTGCCCGCTACTGCCGAACCAGCCGCTTGGCTTAAAACCGCGTTTGAGCTTGAGCAGGTCGGGCAAACGACGGCCGCCGCTCAAGCTTATCAAGCCGGTTTAACTCAATGGCCGGATTCATTTGAAACCGGGTTGGCTTTAACCAACTTGCATTACAATCAGAAAAACTTTTCCCAAGCAGGTACCGTTTTTGAATCCATGGTTTCGCAACATGGCTCAAATGCGATCCTATGGAATAACTGGGCTTATAATTTAAAAGCTCAATCCTGCATAATTCAAGCCAAACAAGCCGCAGCTTGTGGGCTTAAACGTCAACCGGAGTTGATTAATATCCAATCCACTTGGTCCGAAATGCAAACCCTGTCGGAAAAAACTCAAGCGGCCAACTGCCCCGTTATAAAATGCGATTAACGCTGAGTGCTACCAGGCCTGGTGGTAATAAATCGAAGCTAATAGTTGTAAAACCAAACATTTGATCGCAATATATTTGGGTTTTTGCATCACAATGGTTACAATCGCGACAAATTACGGTGTAATGACTTTTTGATTTTTAATGTTTGCATTATGAATAAAATTTTTGCAGTCTTTATATAGAGCGTCATACACAAACATTAGGGCACCTCGATTAACCCCTGGTTGATTCTGCGGGGCTTAGCCAAGTTTCTCAGCTCTGCGTTGTGAACCTTTGCAAGGTCTAGACATTCCTTCAGGTTCACGCCTTGATCTGAAAAACTTGGCGTTGCCAGAATGAATCAGGGGTTAATCGAGGTGCCCATTATATTTAAGGTTTATCAATGAAGAATTTGGTGATAGTAGAGTCGCCGGCCAAGGCCAAGACCATCGAACAATATCTGGGCAAAGATTTTACTGTGCGCTCCAGTTACGGACATATTCGTGACTTGTCGAAAAAAGGTATGGGGATTGATCTGGCTAATCGATTTGAGCCGAGCTATGAAATATCACCGGACAAAAAGAAAACCGTCACCGAGCTGCGAAAGCTCGCTAAAGAGGCCGATGCGGTTTGGTTGGCGACGGATGAGGACCGCGAAGGGGAAGCCATTGCTTGGCACCTAGCGGAAGCCTTAAAGCTGAATGTGGCAGAAACCAAACGTATCGTATTCCACGAGATCACCAAAGATGCGATCACCCATGCGGTCGCGCATCCGCGTACCGTGGATCTAAACTTGGTGAATGCGCAACAAGCACGTCGAATTCTAGATCGTGTGGTCGGGTTTGAATTATCGCCAATCTTGTGGAAAAAAATTCGTACTGGGCTCTCGGCCGGTCGTGTGCAATCGGTTGCGGTGCGTTTGATTGTTGAACGTGAACGTGAAGTTGACGCTTTTAATGCGCAAGTGTCTTATAAAGTTCAAGGCCAGTTGCAACCAATTGGTGAGCAGGGCGAACTCGGCGAAACGTTTAATGTGAAACGTGTTGCCGGTTTTGAAACCGAACAGCAAGCGCAACAGTATTTAGAAGCGCTGGCGTTATCCAGCTTAAAGGTTGAAAACCTAGAACAAAAACCCGCCAAACGTGCGCCTAAAGCGCCGTTTACCACTTCAACTTTGCAGCAGGAAGCCTCACAAAAACTGGGATTTTCGGTCAAACAAACCATGGTGATTGCCCAGCGTTTATATGAGTCCGGTAAGATCACTTATATGCGTACCGACTCAGTCAACCTGTCGGAAACCGCGATTGCGCAAGCTAAGCAAACCATTGAATCTGATTTTGGCGCGAAATATAGTCATCCACGTCGGTTTAAAACCAAGCAAGCGGATGCCCAAGAAGCCCACGAAGCCATCCGCCCCACCGAGTTTTCGGTGCGCGAAGTCAATGGCGAGCGCAACGAACAACGTTTATATCAGCTAATTTGGCGACGCACGATGGCCTCGCAAATGGCGGAAGCTGAACTGCTGCGCACCACGGTCGATATCAGCGTGAGTGAATTGGCGCAAGAAAGATTACAAGCCAAAGGTGAAATGGTCACGTTTGATGGCTTCCTAAAGGTTTATAACCTTGACGGAACCAAAGATGACGATGTGTTGCTGCCAGCCATGCAAGTGGGTCAAGCGCTTAATTTGGTTGAGATGGTCGCCAAACAAAGCTTCAGTCGTGCACCAGCACGTTACAACGAAGCCAGCCTAGTCCGTACCCTAGAAGAAATGGGAATTGGTCGTCCCTCTACTTATGCACCCACCATTGATACAGTTCAACAACGTGGCTATGTAGTCAAAGAGGATCGCGAAGGCACACCACGCGAAATTCGTCAGCTCACCCTTAGTGGTGGAAAAGTCGAAGCCGAAACCTTGTCTGAAATGGCGGGGGCGGAAAAAAACAAACTTTTCCCAACCGATATTGCTGGCATAGTGAATGACTTTTTAGTGAAAAACTTCGGTGAAGTGTTGGATTATAAGTTCACCGCTAAGGTCGAAGCCGAGTTTGATGAAATCGCGACAGGCGACCAGGCCTGGCAGGATATGTTGGAAAGTTTTTACACCAAGTTTCATCCGAAAGTTGAAGTGGCCGAAACGCTTTCTAGAGAAGAGGCTGGTCAAGCGCGGGCGTTGGGTGATGACCCTAAAACCGGCAAACCCGTGTTTGTTAAAATCGGACGTTTTGGCCCTTATGTTCAGCTAGGCGAAGGCGAAGATGATGAAAAACCCACCTTTGCCAGTTTAAGACCCGGCCAAAAAATGGATACGCTGAAGTTAGATGATGCGATGGAGTTGTTTAAATTACCTCGCAGTTTGGGCGAAATGCCTGAGTCCTATTCAGCTAAAGCCGCCGATGGCACCGAGTTTGTTGTCGAAAAAGGTCAAACCTTGATCGCCAAACAAGGGCCATTCGGGCCTTATTTGGAATACGGCGAAAAACTGTTTGCGCCGATCAAAGGTTACGATCCATTAAGCATTACTTTAGACGAAGCGGTGGTGTTGGTTGAAGCCAAAATTCAAGCCGATGCGGACAAAATTGTGCGTAGCTTCGCGGGCACGGATGTCAAAATACTCAATGGCCGTTGGGGACCATATATTACGGATACCTCAACCAAGGTGAATGCTAAAATTGCCAAAACCGAAGACCCGAATGATTTGACCTTAGAAGAATGTCAAAAACGTTTAGCTGAAGCACCACCACCTAAAAAACGTGGCCGAGCCGCGGCTAAAAAACCCGCCGCCAAAAAAGCGACGGCTAAGAAGGCCCCCGCTAAAAAACCAGCGGCCAAAAAGCCCGCCAAAAAGCCCGCGACTAAAGCTAGCAAATAGTTGAAGTTTAAAAGGCCGTCAAGGCCAAGCGGTTTGGGATAAAATAGCCAACTTTCCGCGCCACCTATTTACGCAAACGAGACAAGCATGAAAACAAAATTAAACCAAATTTTGATTGAAGTAGCCGATCAACTTAAACAGCAGGGTGTGATTCCGGCTGACCAAGACGTTAAGGTTCAAGTTGATCCAACCCGTGATAAAGCGCATGGTGATTTTGCCACCAACCTTGCTATGACACTTGCCAAACCAGCGGGATTGCCGCCACGTGAGTTGGCCGCCAAAATTATTGCGTTATTACCCGCACAATCGGTGATCACCAAAGTTGAAATGGCTGGCCCTGGTTTTATTAACTTTTTTGTTGATGATCAAGCCAAGTTTGCCGTGGTGCAACAAGTGCTGCAACAAAAAAACCAGTTTGGTCAAAATGGTGCCGGACAAGGGCGTTCGGTGTTAGTCGAATATGTGTCGGCTAACCCAACCGGGCCTTTGCATGTCGGTCACGGTCGCGGTGCGGCTTATGGCGCGAGTTTGGTGAATCTGCTTGGGTTTGCCGGTTTTGATGTGACCGCCGAATATTATGTTAATGATGCCGGTCGTCAGATGGATATTTTAGCGACGTCGGTCTGGTTACGTTATTTAGAAATTTGTGGCGAGCAATTCCCGTTCCCAAGTAATGGTTACAAGGGTGACTATATTTATGCCATCGCGCGTCAATTGTTTGACCAGCACGGCGATGCGTTACGTAAACCGGCGTTTGAAGTCTTTGCCGGTGCCTTCCCAGATGAAGGTCAAGACGGTGGCGATAAAGAAAAACACATTGATGCCTTGATCGAGCGCGCTAAAGCCTTATTAGGCGGAGTGGATTTTGAACAAGTTTTTAGCTTAGCCATAAAGGATATTCTGACCGATATCGAAGAAGACTTGTCGGAGTTTGGGGTTAAGTTTAATAATTGGTTTTCTGAGCGTTCATTAATGCATACTGGCGTGGTGGATGCAGCGCTGGAAAAGTTGCAACAAGCCGATAAAATTTACGAAAAAAATGGCGCACTTTGGTTTCGTTCAACCGAATATGGTGATGAAAAAGACCGGGTGGTGGTGCGCGATAATGGCTTAAAAACCTATTTTGCGTCGGATATTGCCTATCACTTTAATAAACTTGAACGCGGTTACGAAACCATCATTGATATTTGGGGATCTGACCACCACGGTTATATTCCACGTGTAAAAGCGGCGATGCAAGCGATGGAAACCAATCCAGATGCGTTGCAAGTGTTGTTAGTGCAGTTTGCGATTTTGTACCGCGGCGGCGAACGTGCGCAGATGTCAACGCGAAGCGGTCAGTTTGTGACCTTACGTGAATTGCGTGAAGAAGTCGGTACCGATGCGGCGCGTTTTTTCTATGTCGCACGTAAATCCGAACAACATATGGATTTTGATTTAGATTTGGCCAAATCGCAATCTAACGACAATCCGGTTTATTATATTCAATATGCGCATGCTCGTATTTGTAGCGTATTGGGTCAGTTGGCTGAAAAAGGTTATGCGCTTGACGAAGCGATGGGCTTGGCTAATTTAGATCAGTTAAGCACCGAGCACGAAGTGGATTTGGCGACCAAATTAGCCCAGTTTCCAGATTTAATTGGACGCGCGGCGCTGGCTTATGAACCACACCAAATCGCCTATTATTTAAAAGAATTGGCGCATGGTTTACACAGCTATTACAACTCGGAGCATTTTATTGTCGAACAAGCCGAGTTACGTAATGCACGTATGGTGCTGATTTTAGCCGTGCAGCAAGTTTTGCAGAACGGCTTGGCGATTATCGGTGTTACCGCGCCTGAGAAAATGTAATGGCGCAAGACTTTCGACATGCGCCGATGCGTCGTAAGACTTATCAGCGCAAATCTCAACTCAATCCTGATTCAAGTTCCACATCTACCAGGCCTGGTGGTTCGTTTAGCTCAGCTCAAACCTTATGGTTAGTGGGTTTCGTATTAAGCCTTGTACTCGTTACGGTGTTTTTTGTGGTTAAACACTTTGCCTCGCAAGGGGTAAAAGCCTCCGAATCACGTAGCAGCCAAGTATATCAAGCACAAACGCCCGTTTCGGTTGAAGCTGATAAACAAATGATTGAGCTGGATGCGCCAGTTGAAATATCGGTTTCGACTGAGACCGAGGACTTAAACGATCCCGTAGTGAAAACGCAATATACGTTTTATAAAGATTTACCTAATACCGAAGTGGTGGTGGATGTTGAACCCTTGCCGATAACGTTGCCTGAGCCCATGTGGATTCAAGCGGGTTCGTTTGCGAAACTGGAACAAGCTGAGCGCGAACAAAAGCGTTTGTCAAATGAACAACGTCAGGTTAATATCGCGCCAATTGATACTCAGCGCGGTCGATATTACCGCATAATGTTAGGGCCGTTTACCGACCGCTTGGTGATGAATCAACAGCGCAATGAGCTGCGCCGTTTGGGGGCGGATACTCGGGTCGTAAGGATTCAAACTGATTAAATCGACGGCGTGTCAAACTCGGTTAAAACTTTATCGCGTCCGGTTTGTTTGGCCTTGTAAAGCATGTCGTCAGCTCGATTAATAAAATCATCTAACTTTTCTCCCGCACGAAATTGCGCGATGCCGAAAGACGCGGTAATTTCGGGTAAAACTTCATTTGTGCCACGGCGTTTTAGTTTGGCTTTTTTTAAGGCCGCGCGTAAAGTTTCAGCACAGTCTTGAGCTTGTTCTAAGCTTGAGTCGTTCATAAGAATCGCAAACTCTTCGCCGCCATAACGACACAGGGTGTTTTTAGGACGCTGTTTGTTACGTAATAAATTCGCGAAATAACGCAACACACTGTCGCCCACTAAGTGCCCATATTGGTCGTTAAAGTTTTTGAAATGATCAATGTCTATCAAGATTAAATGTAGTTGATCTGGTCGCTCGGCAAACTCTTCGGCTAATTCTTCGAGCCGGATGTTAAAGGCTTTGCGATTACCTAATTCGGTTAATTCATCTTTCATGCTTTCGGCACGCGCTTCGATTAGTTGTTCGCGTAAAGTTTGAATCTCTAAACTGGCTTGTACCAAATCTTGCTGCACGTCTTCACTGCTGTGACGCAAATCTCGAGTGGTATGCAATATTGAATCGGTTATGTTTTTGAGCTTTTCCGGGTCTATGTTAGGTTCAGATAAACGTAACGCATAATCGTTAAGCTGTTGGTTTTGAGACGATAGCTTGTCCGTCCAAGCACTCAGCTTTTTGACCATGGCGTCTAATAAACGTTTAAACACTCTATCTAAATCACTAGTGGGTTTATCATCTTTTAAATACTCGTCAAATAAACGGCGTCCGGTGCGGTCGTTATAACCAAACGGGTCGTTTAAAATCGAATCCATTTCTTGACGAAACTTGGGTTTATCGCCTTTAAAGTACTCATACCAGACCTGGTAGTTTAGAGGGCTGGGCGTAATTTCTTGCTCGCTAAATACTTGGCTAATACGCTCAAAAATCTTCCGTGCTCTGTTCAGGTTATCTTGGTCGTCAGCCATGTTTCACCACTCCATGTAGGGTTATGTTCTAAATATTAGCATTTAAATACAAACTAGATAATCAAATTCACCTATCCGCCGACTTTAAAGCAACCACTCAATAGGCAAGAGTGACAAAAGTGAAGCGCTCACTCTTCGCCAAAAGCTGGCATGAGGTTCGTGATGATGGATTTGTTTACCGATGCCGGCTTGGTTTTCAATCCAAATTAACTGGCCTTCTATTTAGTAGGACTCGGTAGGCTCTTTGTGGGATGTCTTGTTCAAAGCTTTGTTCAA
>NZ_JACUTY010000096.1 GCF_014859555.1 Thiomicrospira sp.
GCCACAACATCATTTGGTCTTTAACTTTTAATTCAAACGGTTCTTGTAGCTGAGGAGAGAAAAGAATGACATAGACACTAGCGAATAATACACTCAAGGTCAAAACGACCTGGATAACCACCCTGGTCATGTTTTAAAACCTATAAATGTAGTTTAAATTGATCTGTGTTTTATCAAACTCGTAATAGCCTTGATTAGAATCATGAATAGCATGGTTCAAGCTCGCACTAGTAAGAGAGGTACGATTAATTTGATACTGTCCGCCCAAATCGAAACGTGTAACTTGGTCAGCGCGTTTATTATCAAACCGCCAATCTACCTGTACATAATCAGTAGTAGTATAAGACGCACCTGCCATAAAACGCCATCGCGCACTTAATACTTTACTAGTATTTAGCTTTAAGACTTTTTCAATTAAAGATGCCGGATCAGCATTGGCATTTTTGGTTTGTTGGCGGTTTTCATAACTAAAATGTGCATCTAAAATCAATGGTTTATCCCCAATCGCATGTCGATATCTCATCGAATAGATATTAGAGTGAGCATTACGAATTGAATTATCACCATCATACTGCATAGAACGTAACTTATAAGTCGCCGCCAAGGTTTGATTCGCAGATAAAAGCTGCTCTAAACTTGCGCCCACTGAGGCATTAACTAGATAACCGTTTGCGTCTAAATAAACACGGTCTATCTCAAGCGGGAAAGCCACTTTATAAATATCGTGTTGATAAGTGGGGGCCGTTAACGCACCAAGATACACCACATTATTTTGCGAATAATCTTTGTTTAAGCGATTCAACCCTACCAACTGATTATTAACTGACCAAGCACCACGCTGGCCAAAGTCATAACTATGGTTGTAAACTAAGGTTTGACCAAAACCAATATCAGATTGCTCGTCAGGTGACTCATCTAAACTAACTCCAGGCAGAACTGATTCAAGAGAAGTTAAGCCTGCTAACTCTACGGTATCTCCGTTACCATTATTTACATTTGAATCGTAACCCAAGGTTAAAACCAATGTAGTAGCATGGCTGTGTCGTGACTGTTGCTTATCTATGCGCGCTTTAAATGCCAACACATTGGTTCGCACCGCATCCGGTAAATTAGCGCGCAAAGCCCTATCCAGCTCGGCATGTGCCAAAGCATACTCACCCATTTCAAAGTAAAGTTTTGCCAACTCTAAACGCGTGCGAACACTTTGTGGGTTTAGCATTAACACCCGATCAAACGCCGCAATGGCTTGATCGGTTCGTTTTAAAGCGGCCGCCGACATGGCAAAATAGAAATTAACCAACGCATTTTCTGGGGTGCGATTTAATAAAACTTCAAAGGCTATATAAGCTTGATTAAATTGACCTTGGTCAAACAAGGTTTTGGCTGCGTCAAAATCGGCTTTTAATGAATTTTGAATTTGCTGATTCGTCGCGTTTTCGGTATTGGCGGCATAAACAGGAAAACAACAAAGATTTAAAACCACAAACGATTTAATTAAAAATTTGATCACTGTTTAACCGCCTTGAACACACCGTTAGCCAATAAACCTTCTTTATCAGCCCAAAACTCTCCACCTACAGACTCCGCGTTTGGACCATAAAACATACCGTTTAAACCCCCATATGCGGCCTCGCCTATTTGGTTTCCGATAAGTCCAGCATTAAACCCTTCACCACCTACATAAGTTTCATACTGATTATCAACGTTCAAATCCCAGTTTGAACCATCTGTAGCCGAAAATTGAACGCTACCATCAATAGAGCTTTGAGCAAAATCAAATGTAAGACTTAGATTACTTGTTGATGTATTAATTAAAAAACTTTCATTTGTGGTTGGATTAATAACCTCACCGAGTACTTGACCAGAATAAGTGTAAGAATCCATTCGTTCACTAATCAACAAATCAACATGGGCAGCCGCCTGACTTACTTCAGTACCGCCAACCCAGAAGCCGTTAATATCCGTATCTGTCTGCCAGGTTCCCCAGCCAACATAATCATCAAATGTACCGACTAGATCAAACTGTGAAGTTTGAAGAGCACCCCAAACATAATATTGTTCGTAATCAATGATTTGCTCGGGCTGACACTCAAGACAAGGATCTTGTACTAAGTTATAAGATGTATAAGAAGGTAATTGCCACCCAGTTACAACAGCAGGTAGAGGATCCCCAACAACTACCGGATCATCAACGACTACTTCCACTGGATCATCAACAACTACTTCTGCATGTTCTTCAACAACATTGCTAACTTGATCATCTATATCTTTTTCGATTTTCGCATCTAAAGATTGATCAACAACTTGAGTATCCACATTTGTCTGACCACCATTAGCTGAATCAGTTGGTTCAGTTAACCCACCTGTATTTTGCAAATCTTCGGTTTCGTCATTCGTGCCAGCTTGACCTTCAGAGCTCTCTCCTGATTCATCTTCAGTTTGCTCACCAGACTCTTCATTGATTTGTTGCAGGTCTTCATTGGTTAAAGGCTTTGGTGTTTCCGGTGGTTGACCGGGAGTAATGTTGGTGAGTTGACCAGCCGGTACATCTACTGTTACCCCAGTTTGATCTTCGGTTACAAAAATTTGACCACTGATTGTCGCGATGGTTTCACGATCCTCTGTAATTCGGCCGGTAAAAATGGTGCCGCGGATACCGATAGTGGCGGTACGAGTTTTAACTTTGAATTTATCAGGGGCGGCTTTACCAATTTGGCCGGTGATAACCTTAAAGGTGCCTTTGGCGATGTTGAACTTGGCTTCAGCCTGATTGGAGCCTTCGTTTAAAAAGCTGTCGACACCGAATTCGGTGTTACTGCCAAGTGTGATTACGGTATTGTCGCTAAACCGAAGTTGAGCACGCGAACTGGCATGTGTGAGGATTTTATCTTGCTCTAGAATTGCAGATCCCGTTTTGGCTTGGATCACTTGATCAACGCGCTGAATATCAACCTGACCCGTTGCTAACACAATCGTACCTATTGACGACCATGCCTGGTTGGCGAACAGGAACAAAATAAAAAAGAATAAATGGTTTGGACGCTTAAACATAATGCGACCCTCTTCGTGATGAAACCAACTCCGTATCAAGCAAATCGTTTGACCAAACTCGGTTTTCTGTAAAAGTAAGATATCTTAATATAAAATACTAGCGTTTTTATATGGGAAATAAAGCATTATGTTTCAATTGGTTAGACAAAACCACCAGGCCTGGTGGTTTATTAATGCTCGCGGGTGGCGGTGAACTTTAGGTTCGGCCAACGTTCTTCGGTTAATT
>NZ_JACUTY010000097.1 GCF_014859555.1 Thiomicrospira sp.
AATTAACCGAAGAACGTTGGCCGAACCTAAAGTTCACCGCCACCCGCGAGCATTAGGTAGTGTCAAAAACCTAAGTGAGCATCAAAGTGAAACAAAAACAACAAAGCCACCAGGCCTGGTGGCTTTGTTGTTTTTAGCTGTTATTGATTTTATTATAGTTTTAACCAATGCTAATACCTCGAAGTTAAGATTTTTTTGAGATGCATGTTTGGTAAAATCCACATACTAAACAATGTTTATAGAGGATAACGCTATGTTTAAGCGTCCGTTGCTGACTTTGATTTTTTTGATGTTGAGTTTTTTGACTTTGCCCAGTTTCGCCTCCGTTGGCACGATTTCACTGGCCACAGGTGAAGTAAATATCCAACGCGCCGAACAAACATTACGCGCTGAAACAGGCGCTGAATTATTGGCGCAAGATAAAGTCGTCACCAGCTCTGGTGCGCGTGCTCAATTGCGATTTAGCGATCAGACAGTGATTACGCTGGGCAGTAATACCGAGTTTGGAATTGAATCCTTTTTAAACGAAGGCTCGAATCGAGCCGAAGCCAAGTTCAACATCGCCAAAGGCACCTTTAAGGTTATCACCGGCCAAATCGGCAAAGCCGCGCCAGATAAGTTCAGCGTCAAAACACGCACCGCCACCATCGGTATTCGCGGCACGATTTTCAGCGGAAGGATTGCTGAAAACCGCGAAACCATTGCGACCATCAGCGGACGAATTTTTGTTACCGAAGATCAAACTGGTCGCAGTGTCGATGTTCCGGCGGGTCAATTTACCAACATCACACCAGGTCAACCACCCGCACCACCTAAACCTCTGACAAATCAGGAGCTGCAGGAACTAAATGAAGATGCCAGTGAACAAACCGAGGGCGGAACGACAGACAGTTCAGAAAACCAAGCGAGTGGTAATGATGAAACAGACAACCTGCAGAATACGGATGGTTTGACCGAACAAGCCGACCCAGCTAATGATGGACAGCCAAATGTGGATACTCGTATTGTCGATCAATCCTTGGATTCAAGAATTGAAAAAGACTTAGAAGATCAATTCGTTAGCCTGGTAGATCATCAAGCGGATGTGATTGATGTTCCAGTTGAAGAGATTGTTAATGATCCTTTGCCCTCAACTTTAACGGGCTGGAAACTGCTTTCTGCCTCTTCATATGTTTTGCAAGACCCATGTTTTGACTGTCTACAGGAACCAAGCCAAGATGACTTCTATCTAGATTATGAGGCAAATGAAGTCTATGGTGGTGAGTTTGAAACTTCTCAATTGGATTTGGTCGGTACATTTGATGACAATGTAGGTTGGGGAACGTGGGAGCAGGATGGGTTGGCTGGTTTTTGGGTGGGTGGCACAGAAGCCACTCAGGCTGCCGCCCATATAAATTCATTGATTAACCAACCAGTCATATACAGTTACAGTGGCCAAGTGCTGGGTGAGGTTTTTAGTTACGAAACGGGCCAAACGTTTTCGATTAATACCGCATCTAGCCATGTGGGTTTATCCTTTAACTTCGCCGAACAATCGATTGCAGGTGGCATGGGGTTTTCAGCATCGAATGGATCAGAATGGCAACTAACGGTTGATCCAACATATCAATCGCTGAATGGGAGTTTGTTTAGCTCTGGTCTGAGAGTGGATGGTCAAGAATATTCATCAGGTTATTTGGAAGGTATGGTTTATGGTTCAAATGCGGAGTCGATAGGTGGTGGATTTTGGGCGAATAGAGCGGATGGTTTAATTGCTAACGGTGTTTTTAAGGCGGTTAAACAATGATTAAATTTTTAATTAAGCCGTTTGTTGTTTTAAGTCTTTGTGGTTTTCCTGTTTACGCCGCTAATACCGAAAACGCGACGAATCAGCAAATTCAAAATTCATTAAAAGCCGATTTTGACGCAGCCAAAACCTTGTTTGACCAAGGTCAATTTAATCAAGCTTATATAGCCTTTGAAGTTTTATTAAATCGCACCCCAGAAAATGCGTTGGTTAATTTCTATTTTGCCATGTCGGCGGCCGCTTTAAAGCGAACCGATCAAGCCATAGCGGCGTTTGATCGTGTGTTAATGCTAAATCCACAAAGCGTTCGCACACGTTTAGAGTTGGCAAAACTCTATTTCGATATGGGGGAATATGCTTTAGCCCATGCCGAGTTGGACAGAGCGTTAAACGCGAACTTACCCGATGCGGTGCGTACCAATGTCATTGATTTTAAAGCACGCATTGATAAACAACAGTCTAGGCACTCTCATGCTAGAACCTTCGTGCTAACTTTTGGTTATGATTCCAATGCAAATAACGATATTGGATCGGGTAATAATTTTGCATTAGACGGGTTTGGCGGCCTAGAGTTGTCAGGCAATGCAGAAGCCGAAGATTATGGGTTTGGTCAGACATTGATCTACAACCACGGTTATGATTTCGGTCAGCGGGGTGGTTGGTCACTTAATAGTCAGTTAGTCGGTTTTAATCGTTTAAATAAAGACTATTCCCAAAATAACGTGTTGTATCTGGGCGCCTTAACCGCGCCGACTTATCAACACGATATTTACAAGGTGGCTTTTCCATTTGAGATAGACCGTGTTTATTTAGACGGCAAGACTTATCTGGCTAATGCCTCAGTGGGCGCAAGTTTAGAGCAACTCCTGTCCGCCAATCAAACCTTAGCGGCGGGTTATAAATTACGTTCGATGCAATATGATGGTGACAACACGATCCGTAATGCTTGGTCTAATATTTATTCAATGAGTTATCGTCACGCGATCGGTGAAAAACCTTGGGTTTTGGGCGCAAGTTTTAGTTATGAAAATCGTCAACAGGCAAACAATGCGGCTTCTGATCCTGCTTCTTTGACCGAAAAAATCTTAAAAATAAATGCGAACAAAGTGCTAACAGCACACTGGCGTTTAATCGGCAGCGCCTCGTTCACTACCACCGATTATCAGCAGGAAAACTGGTTGTTTGCAAACAAACGCTCTGATCAAATTACACGTATAGACTTGGGTGGACAGTACCAAGTTAATCGTAATTCAACACTGAGTGCAAATTTAACGCAAGCTTTTCACAAATCAAACCAAGGGCCTTATGAGTTTGATAAAACTCAGGTTAATTTAAATTATATTTATAGGTTTTAGTCATGATCAGGGTCATGATCCAAGTCGTTTTGACCTTAAGTGTGTTAATGACCAGTTTATACATCACTCTTTTTGCGCCTCAGCTACAAGAACCGTTTGAATTAAAAGTTAAAGACCAAATGATGTTGTGGC
>NZ_JACUTY010000098.1 GCF_014859555.1 Thiomicrospira sp.
AATTTCAAATCTTAGTTACATCCAGTTTAGGCAAAGTTTGATTTCAGTCAAGAAACAATGCACTAGGCTTTCAATGCTTTGCATTAGATATCCAAATTTAAATACGCCCATGGTTCGGGTTTGCATAGTCTTGCGGTGCGCCATATTCATAACCTTGAAAAAACTCAACGTCGTATTGCCGGAGTTTGTTAGCAATTTCGGGGCTGCTAACAAACTCCGCGACGACCCGAATGCCAAGTTTTTTAGCGATATCAATAATGCTTTCGGCCACCAGCAGGCTGTTTTTGTCTTCTAGTATTTTGCTAATAATTGAACCGTCAATTTTTAAGTAATCTGCATTCATTTGCACCAGGTAGGAGAAATTGGAATAACCACTGCCAAAGTCGTCAATCGCGATTTCGGCGCCGCGAGATTTGGCATCCAGAATAAACTGGTGAATATTGGTGTAGTCTTGAATCGATTCGGTTTCGGTGACTTCAAATGTGATTTTACCTTGCGATAAGGCGCATAGGTGATCTAGCAAATACAGGCGCAATTGCTGGTTTTCGATGTCTTGAATCGATAGGTTGATCGAGATATTCGCACCGGTTTGATTGGCAAATGCCAGTGCCGCATCGTACACACGGCGTGTAATTTGGGCATAATAGCGGGTTTGTTTGGCGATATCTAAAAATAACGCCGGGCTAATAATTTCGCCACTGCTTGAAATCATTCGCACCAGCGCTTCATACTTTTTCTCAGCCGGGTTAGCCGAATTGACGATGGGTTGATAAAAATTCACAATCCGGTTTTCTTGTAATGCATCACGCAACCTATGCAGCCAGAACACATGGTCAAGTGAAGCGGAAATATGCGTTTGCTCAATCGGTATGGTGTTGGATAATGGGCTAATTTTGGCTTTCGATAACGCACGTTCCGCGAGTTGCAGTTGATAACGTTCTCCTTCACCAATACCAAATACCACATCCAAATCTATCATCGCGCTTTCGACTTCAAAGCAATGCTCAAGCGCTTGTGATTTAAGTTTTTGTAGGGCGAAAGCAAAGGCTTGAGATGAAATAGAATGGTCGGAACGAATGACAAACTGGTCACCATGAACGCGGTATAGGGTAAACCCATAATCGAGACTTTGAGTGGTTAACCAACTTGAAAAATTTAATAGGATTTTATCGGCAAAATCAAACCCGTAAAAATCATTAAAAGCCTTAAAGTTTCGAATATCGAGTAAAGCCAAAAAAGTGGTTTGGTTGGCTTCTATATCTATTAAAAGCTGACGACGATTAGGTAAGCCAGTTAACTTATCGATAAGCTGTTCCTTTAACTGCTGCTCTTGTTCTACTAAAGCTGTAATGTCTTTACGGATGCTGATATATTCAAGAATCTCACCCTGTTCATCCAGAATGGGCAGAATGCTGCTTTGTACAAAATAAGCTTGTCCATCTTTGCGTTTATTTTTAATGACGCCACTCCAAGGTTGCTTGGCTTGAATCGTACGCCAAAGCTCTTTAAATACTTCGCTAGGCATGTCTGGGTGACGTAAAAGGTTGTGGTTTTTGCCCATTACTTCATGTGACTGGTAGCCGGAGATTTTTTCAAAGGCTTTATTGATATAGGTGAAGGCACCGGTAGGGTCGGATTTCGATACAATCGCGCTTTCGTCTAAAGCGTTCTTGTACTGTTCAAGAAAGCGGATATTGGTATTCAGTTCTTGGGTTGTCACGTTAACCAAATGTGCCAACGACCTCATGGTGGAGGCATTTTGCAACGGTTGAAGTTTATTCGGTAAGTTGGATTTTTGTTTGGGTTGCGACGACTCCGATAAGGTTAAGAAAGTGGTCGTAATATTTAATAACGCATTGGCTTTTTGGTGATGAAAGTATTCGCCGTAAGTAAAAAATCCGGCGGAGGGCGCGAGCGCCGCTAAGGCTTTGAGTTCAGAGCGGATATGCTCTTTTAAGAAAGCGTGGCGTGCGGTGCATGCATAAATAAATATGGATTCAATAGGCAGATTCTGGCCAACCTGTGAAGCTTTGTTAGCCGATTCTTGTGCCAGTTGTGTGTAGTCGGCTACGCCAAAATGAACTTGATCACCTTCTTTAAAACGACCCGCATAAATTAAGCCACCATTGTCACTGGTGGCGACCGCAGAACGGCCAATTTGCAAACCATCTTGCTCAATGATTAATGGGAACTCCATAATGTTTTGTGGAATATTTAACGCAACTTCGTCGCCTAAATAATGGCGATACACCTCTAAAACAGGCCGGTTGTTGAGTTCGTAAACCACCTCATCTTGGCAGCGTGTAACGGTCATTTTAAGTCCGATAGGCACCCAATTTAAAACAAAGTCGTTATGTAAAATTAAGTCAGGATTTATCAAAAATACCCCAACTACACCTTGAGTGTAAATGTGCGATTGGTGAATGATTAGACTTTGTTTAAATTGATTATTGTCCCCTGCATTACCACCGGAAATAATTAATTCTGGCGCGTGTTCACCGAGGGCTTGTAGGAGGCGGTCGGGTGGAGAGTGCAGCGTATCGGCAAATAAAATCGCGCCTTTAGCTTGTAGAGCAAGTGCTTGTTTAGCTAAATCTAGGCCTGATTGATAACCAGTATCGGGCAGATAAAAGCTTTGCAGTTGAGTGGATTCAAAAAAACTAAAACTTAATAGCCGTTTTTGGTTTAAGACTGCACCATCCGCAATTTCACCGCTTGTAGATGCGCCAAGGATCGTGATGTGCGGGTGTCGGCTTAAAACCGTGTTTAGTAGGGTTTGAATCTGAGTTTGATCAAACTGACCGGTAAAGATTTGTAATAAAACAAAGTGGCTATCAAATAGACCTTGATTTAAAAAATCGTTTAAAGCTTCAGGCGATTGATATAAATGATTAATCGTTTGCACTACATGTCCTGAGGATAGGTAGAGTTAAAGCCAATATGGCTTTAACTCTTGATGTTAAAATTCAGGGTTATTCGCGTGTCCCTTAAGTTAACTTGCTTAAAACTCAGACCATTCATCCGCGTTTTTTTCAGATTGCGCTGGTTTGGCTTTGGCAGGTGGCAAAGCGGCCGGTTTGTGGCTAGGCTTAGTTTGAGGTGTGACTGGTTTTTGCAAGACCTTATTGGAACCAGTCGATAGCGGTTTATGATGTCCGCTTAAACTCTGAATTTGGCGTTCGCCTTTCACATTACCGGTGGTTTTAAAGAAGGCCATATCTTCTGATAAGTTGCGCGCCTGCTCAC
>NZ_JACUTY010000099.1 GCF_014859555.1 Thiomicrospira sp.
GTTCAAAATCCAATAATTCATTCGGCAAATCCATCACCAGGCCTGGTGCAAACTCCGGATGACTGCTGGCCACCAAAATTCCGTTAAGTTGCACAAACATACTGAATGAGGCTTGTTGTATTTCTTTAATTAAGTATTTGGGTTCGGTGTCTTTTAGCATGGCTTCAAATTGCGGTTCGCTATCAAATACCAGCGCAATGCCGCCGACGTTCTTTTTGATATTGTTCCAGTCTTTGACTGCGGCATGGTAAATATAAGTCGGGCGGTTGTTATAAAGTTTGGTTTGCTCAAACTCCGACACCGTATAACTTTGGGTGTTATCCAATAATAAGCAGGCCTGACTGTCGCGAACCTGACCTAATGATTGGCCAACCAGTTCGGCTTGCGCTGGATCGGAAACCGCCAGAATCGTGCCTTTGCGGTCGTACAGCATAATGTTGGTATAAACCGTATAGAGTGAGTTGATGTATTTCAAAATGCGGTGGAGTTCGTTTTCTTGTTCGCCGCTTAAGGTTTCGCCTTGATCATGTCGAGAAAGCATTTGACGAAAGGTCGAATTCAGCGCCCACCAACGACAATCGTTCGCACGTTCGTATAGGTTACGATCCATAATTTCAGCCGCCAGTGTGCCACTAAAACGCACTTTATCTTGCACCGTATCAATGAGCACATCATGGATGTGGTTAATGAAATCATTAAAAATTTCGGCGATACCCCGACTGATGTCTTGGAAGCTATCCAGAATCGGCAAGAAAGATTGCACATCCTTTTTTAGCGAAGTGATTTTGCCATTTAAAATCACGATTAACAGCAGCGTACTGACTTTTAAATTGGTTTGCTCTAGGTCTTTTAAGTAAACCGGGGATTCGGGTGAAATTTTTAAACCAATATATTGGCTGTTGGTTTTTTCAGCAAACGCGATGCGGTTATCGACCTTAATTTGACTAAACCAAGGCAGTCCCATAAAACCTTCGTAACCTTTGGCTTGAGCATAAAACTGCAATTGGTTTTGTTGGCTAATGGGTTTTTCGCTTAATTGGGGTGGGGTGGTTTTCTGACCAATTGGGTGGGTTTTGGGACAGTCCGATGCGAGCACTTCGCCCAGTTCATCTTTTAACAGAATTTCATAAGCCGCGTCTTGGCTGTTTAGCGTGTCAAAAATCAACTCCATTTCTTGGTTAAAACGAAAACTTAAACAAAGCACGCCAATGGTTTTGGTTTCACGACCTTGCTGTTGTTGAATGTGTTTGGCATAAACCAGGCTTTTATTATGTTGCGGGAAAATATCACTGTGGCGATACACTTCGATATAGTCATGTTTTCCGATTAAGGCTTCCTGTATTAACGGGTCATGGCTGTGTTGGGCTTGGTTGCTTGGGTTCAATTTGGCGGCCATGTCGCCATTGGGTTTAAGTAAGACGATGTCATCGTACACACTGTATTTGGCGACATATTCTTCGAGTCGGGTTTGAATAAAGTTCTGCTGATTGGCGTCAGGATTCGGGTCTGCCATAAAGTTGACTAAATCATCATCGGTTGCCAAAAATCCGACATCGGCGGTGCGCTCGAAAAGGTTACGGTTAATCATATCAATCGTAGCTTGGGCTTTAAGCATGACTTCGCTATTAGCTTGATTTAAGTAACGCGTTATCAGGGCTTCGATCATCATATCCCGAAGCTGTTGGAACTCTTTTTGAGTTTCAACAATCGATACCAACAATTGTGGGTCCATTTTTTCATTGTTAATTTTTCCGACCATCGCTACGGTCGTCCACCAAAGATCTTGTTCTTCAAGTTGGCTTAAGTAGCGTTTTACTTGGGGCAAATATTGGGTGTAATGTTTTAGATCTTTCATGTTATTTTGCATAGCTGAGCTCATCTTATCTTCGTATTTTTTAAGGTTAATCGAGGTGCCCTTTAGTTTTATTCACTTAAGTAGTGCGCATTGATGTCGACGCACAACACGTTTTTTTCGTCGGAAAAGGGGCGGCAGAGTGCTTTAGAAAGCGTGATATTTAAGTTGGCATTCGGCAGCCCAATATAGGGAGCGGAAAGCTGAACTTGATCGGGCTGATCCATCGCATTACGAAAATAGGCGCGTCTCGCCCACAGGGCACCGTCGCTTCGGGTGAGTGGTGCATAACGCATCGAGGTGTCTTGAATCACATGATCTGAGATCAGGCTTTCGACAATTTGCACGCCTTCGCTGTTGAGTAAATAAACGCGCTCAACCGCGGTGTGTTGTAATATTTCGGTGGTGGCGGTTTTAAAATCAATGCCTTGCGAAATGGCGATTGAGGTTTCCAATAACATATTTTTTAAACAGAGTTTTTTTTGAGTATGAAGACGTTGACGTTCACCCAAACTGTAGAGGCTGTGATGGTGTAGCATTTGTAATTCATTTAACAACCAGGCCTGGTCGTGTTCCCCACCAGCGGTGGGTTTAGCGAATAAGTAGCCTTGGGCTAAATCCGCATCCGAATCCAGCGCCAATAAAGCATCGTCTTGCGTTTCAACGCCTTCAACAATAATCAGTGCACCGGTTTCACGTAACAACGCAATACAGCGGGCTAACCAACGCTGACGCCCTGGATTATTGCGCGCATTAACGAGCATAGAGCGATCTAATTTGACAATGTTGGGTTTGAGCTCCCACATGCGGTCAAAGTTTGAGTGACCCGTGCCAAAATCATCAATCGCAATTAAAAAGCCGGCATCGCGATAATAATGCACAAATTCTTTAAGCTGCTCACCATCTTTGGCGGCATCTTCGAGTATTTCTAATACAATATTTTGCGGCTGTAGTCCTTGTTTGGCTAAACGTTTAGCAATGAGTTCGGCGCGTTGGTTTTTAGGGTTAATTGTGTCGCTGCTTAAATTTAAAAATAACCATTGATCTGGGCGTTTAATCGATTCGAAATGTTTAAGGTGGTTGGCTAAACACAGACGATCAAATTGTTCAGCTCGTCCTTGTTCGCGAGCGTGTTCAAAGGCTTCCAGTGGTGGACAAAACTCGCCATTAGAGCGTTTGGCACGTAATAGGGCTTCGTAACCAACCACACGTCGATGTGCCAAGCTAATAATAGGTTGATAATGAGTTGATATAGACATTAAGTTTTCATGCTTGCTTATTAATAATTTTTATACATAAGCATGGGGCGTGTAAATTTTTAAAAACAAGCGGTATATCAGGTATTTAACCGATTTATGGGGGCT
>NZ_JACUTY010000041.1 GCF_014859555.1 Thiomicrospira sp.
CTAACCACCAGGCCTGGTGGTTAGGCTTTTTTAAAGACCACAACATCGTTATGCGGAAATTCAATTTGGCTTTGCCAGCGTTGGGCAAGCCAGTAAAAACTGGCTTCACTAAAAAAACTAATGTGGGTTGGGTCGTTGCGATAATGCCAATTGCAAAAACGGGCATCATCTAATACCCGCTTGGTTTGGATCACTAATAAACCACCAGGCCTGGTGATGGACCAGAGTTGGTCGAGAATCGGCAGCGGTTCGGCTAAATGTTCGACGACTTCGGTACAGGTAATAAAGTCGTAGCTTTGGCTTAACACCGCTGGCTGATCGGCATAAAATTTGTCATAAGCTTGCATGTCATAGCCCAGTTCTTGCGCCATTTTTATTAACGCGGGGCCTGGGCCACAACCAAAATCTAAACCTTGCGCGGGTGGGGTGATGCGTTGGATCACTTGATTTAAACTGCGACTGAGAAACTGGCGATAACCAGAGTCGTCTAACTGGTTTTGATGGGTGTCATAGATGGCTTTTTCAGCACTTTCGCTTAGGAGTTGGTTGCGTTGCAACCAAACCAAATCGCATGTCTGACAGCGAGAGTAAGCCTTGGCTCGACAGCTAAAATCATAATAATCGCTTGACGCGCAAAGTGGGCAGGCCGACATTAATCTTGAAGTGTGGCCGCGATTTCAGGCTTTTCGAGATCAAGCATTTTTTGATAAGCGGTTTCGACGGCGAGCGCGACTTTCTGCTCCACTTCGTGGTGTTGCTGGGGCGTCATAAAAAAACTCATATCGATATCGTAGCGAATGTAGCGCGGTGGAATTTGATTTAACGCCAAACACGCCATGTCGGTGAGCTGTTCTTCACTGAGTTCTTTGCCGACGTAGTTTTCTTTGATTTTGTTAAACACTAAACGTTCGAAATAGTTATGAATTGAGTCCAGTTCCATAATGCGCTCCTTGTCAAGCTGTGCGGTTGTGGTGGCTTGTGATCTTATGATGGGCGTAAGCTACGGCGTCTTTAATCGCATCGACAATTTTCATGCGGTCGTCTTCGGTCATGAAAAAACACATGTCGACATTATGTCGAATATAGCGAGGTTGAATTTTATTGAGGGCTAAACAGGCCATGTCTTCGAGTTCGTCTTCACTAAATTGCTCATTCGCGTAAAACTGGTTGATTTCGTCAAACACGAGTTTTTCGTAATAGTTGTGAACTGAATCAAATGCCATCCGTTTCTCCCGTTGGATACGTTTAGTATTTTACCGATAAGTGGGAATATTGATAGGGGTTAATTTAGGAGGCTTTAATTAGGTGAGAAAATCAAGACTGACTCAGTGAATTCAAGCCAGCCTGATAAAAGGTGAGACGATTATTGCTCGCGAGCGACCGCGCGATAACCTATGTCAGAACGCGAAAAACAGCCAGTCCAACTGACTTGTTTAACACCTTCGTAAGCACGTTTTTGCGCCGCGGTGACATTGTCGCCCAACGCAGTAACGCATAATACACGGCCACCATTGGTGACGACTTGGTTTTGCTCGTTCAGCGACGTGCCTGCATGGAAGACTTTTAAGTCATCGGCATTCACTTGATCTAAACCTGAGATTACATCACCTTTGTTGTAGTCTTCAGGATAACCACCCGCGGCTAACACCACGCCTAATGCGCTGCGCGAATCCCACTTGGCTTCCACCTGATCCAGGCGTTTATCTAACGCAGCTAAGCAAAGATCGGCTAGGTTGGATTGCAAACGCATCATGATCGGCTGAGTTTCTGGGTCGCCAAATCGACAGTTAAATTCCAGCACTTTAGGTGTGCCATCTGCCGCAACCATCACACCGGCGTATAAAAAGCCGGTGTAAGGTAAGCCATCCGCCGCCATACCTTTGATGGTCGGATAAATTACTTCATTCATAATACGCTGGTGAATCTCAGGCGTGACTACTGGCGCCGGGGTGTAAGCCCCCATGCCGCCGGTGTTAGGGCCTTGATCACCATCGTCACGTGCTTTGTGGTCTTGTGACGTGGCCATTGGCAATACGTGTTCACCATCGGCCATCACGATAAAGCTGGCTTCTTCACCATATAAAAACTCTTCAACCACCACTCGTGAACCCGCGGCACCAAACTTATTACCGGCCAACATATCGCGTACGGCTTCTTCGGCTTCGGCATTGGTTTGCGCAAGAATCACGCCTTTACCGGCGGCTAAGCCGTCGGCTTTGATGACGATCGGCGTGCCTTTTTCAGTTATGTAAGCCAAAGCGGGATCAACTTCGGTGAACACCTGGTATTCGGCGGTAGGGATGTTGTGTTTGGCTAAAAAGTCTTTGCTAAAGGCTTTGGAGCCTTCAAGCTGAGCCGCGCCTTTGCTGGGGCCAAAACATTTTAAACCGGCGGCTTGGAAGGCATCGACCACCCCAATCACCAACGGTGCTTCTGGACCAACAATGGTTAAGTCAATCGCGTTGTCTTTTGCAAACGCCACCAGGCCTGGTAGATCGGTGACACCGATATCCACATTGGTTAAGCCTGGCTCAATCGCGGTGCCCGCATTACCCGGCGCGACAAACACCTGTTCAACGTTAGGCGCTTGCAAGGTCTTCCAAGCCAACGCATGCTCACGCCCGCCATTGCCAATAATTAAAACTTTCATTTAATCTTCCTTTACTTGATTCACCACGAAGTTCACGAAGAACACGAAGGAAAAACAAAATTTAATGCTGTAGAGCAGTTTGCGCTTTGCTCAAGATCAAGGCGGAGAAATGATCCGAAGCGCAGCCTACTAAAAGTAGGTGAGCATCGGAAGCGTTTGTCCAACGCCGAGATTGAGTAAATAAGCGGCTGCGGTTTTTTTTAATGTTTGAAGTGTCTCATTCCTGTGAACACCATCGCGATGCCGTGTTCGTTGGCGGCGGCGATGACTTCTTCGTCGCGCATTGAACCACCTGGGTGAATCACGGCTTTAATGCCAGCCGCCGCGGCAGCATCAATGCCATCGCGGAAGGGGAAAAAGGCATCTGACGCCATTACTGAACCTTTCACTTCTAAACCTTCATCTGCGGCTTTAATGCCCGCAATTTTCGCGCTGTAAACACGGCTCATCTGGCCTGCACCCACGCCGATGGTCATGCCGTCTTTGACATACACAATCGCGTTAGATTTAACGTATTTAGCGACTTTCCATGCAAACAATAAATCTTGCATCTGCTCGGCAGTCGGCGCGATTTTAGTCACGACTTTTAAGTCGGATTCGCTAATCATGCCCAAGTCACGGTCTTGCACTAATAAACCACCCGTTACACGCTTATAGTCGTAAGCGGCTTGTTGGTCAGACAGTTCGCCACAAGCTAATAGACGGACGTTTTTCTTAGCTTCGACAATCGCTTGGGCTTCGGTGCTGATGCTGGGCGCGATAATGACTTCAACAAACTGACGATCGACAATCGCTTGGGCGGTTTGCGCATCGAGTTCGCGGTTAAACGCAATAATGCCACCAAACGCTGAAGTCGGGTCGGTTTTATAAGCACGATCATAAGCTTCAAATAAGCTAGCACCAATGGATACACCGCAAGGATTGGCGTGTTTGACGATCACACAGGCGGTTTGTTCAAAGGTTTTTACCAATTCTAAAGCGGCATCGGTATCGGCGATATTGTTAAATGACAATTCTTTACCTTGAATCTGTGTGGCGCTTGAAACCGAAGCTTCGGTTGCATTGCGTTCCACGTAAAACGCGGCTTTTTGATGCGGATTTTCGCCATAACGCATTGACTGTTTTTTGATGAACTGTGTGTTGAAGGTGCGTGGGAAACGATCAGTTTGATCTTTTGAGAACATGGTGCCGAAGTAGTTGGCAATCGCGCCATCATAACGTGCGGTTTGTTCAAAGGTTTTAATCGCTAAATCAAAACGCGTGGCATGAGAAAGGTGTGCGTTGTTAGCTTGCAACTCCTCTAGAATGCGCGCATAGTCGTTCGGGTCGGTGACCACGGTCACGTCTTTATGGTTTTTAGCCGCCGAACGCAACATGGTTGGTCCGCCGATGTCGATATTTTCTACCGCGTCTTCTAACGAGCAATCTGCTTTGGCTACCGTGGCTTCAAACGGGTATAGGTTAACGACGACCATATCAATCGGTTTAATGCCGTGTTCGGCCATAATTGCATCATCGGTGCCGCGACGGCCTAATAAACCACCGTGTACTTTCGGGTGCAGGGTTTTAACCCGGCCATCCATCATTTCTGGAAACCCGGTGTAGTCCGATACTTCGGTGACTTTTAGACCGGCTTCTAATAGGGCTTTATATGTGCCACCGGTCGATAGAATATCGACCCCCATTTTATTCAGGGTTTGGGCAAATTCAATAATGCCAGTTTTATCAGAAACACTGATTAATGCACGGCGCACGGGTTTCATAACGATCTCCAGGAATAACAAATTTTAAAAAAGAAAAAGGCTGTTTGGGTTTTTGCGAGGGTTCAATCCGAATCAATCATAATGTTGTATTGCAGAATTTTCTTGCGCAGGGTGTTGCGGTTGATGCCCAAAATACAAGCGGTTTTTGATTGGTTGCCGCAGGCTTTGGTAAGCACATATTCAATTAGGGGTTTTTCGACTTGCTGAATCACCATTTCGTGCAGGTTGCACGCTTGTTCTTCTTCAAGGGTGTTGAAGTAGTGATCCAGTGTTTGGACTAGGTGTTCACTTAATGAGGTTGTGGATGGATTCAAATTCATGAAGTTACATTGTCTTTATTTACAGTCGTCAGATTTCAAAAAATTGTTGGATTAATGCGGTTTGTTCGCTGGTGGTTTGCAAACGATTAAACTGGCGACGTAAGCTCTCGCCTTGTTCAATGTGTTGGGCATACCAGCCAAGATGTTTGCGCGCAATCCGCACACCTTGATGCTCACCATAGAGCTGATAAAGCCCCTCTAGGTGAGCGCGCATAACTTGGTAGCGTTGCCATGCATCGGGGAGGCTGAAACCTTGTTTATTCGACAAGTAAGCCGCAATCTGGTTGAAAATCCAGGGGTTTCCCAACGCACCTCGACCAATCATTATGCCATCGGCCAGAGTGTATTCTAATACAAATTGCGCCTGTTCGGCATCACAAATATCACCATTGGCAATCACAGGCATTGATACCGCCTGTTTTACGCGCTTTATGGTGTCGTATTCTGCTTGGCCTAAAAATTTATCGACACGAGTTCGGCCATGAATTGTAATCGCGGCTAAGCCGTACTGTTCGGCAAGTTGTGCAATCTGCAGCGCGTTGCGATTGTGCGGATCGGTGCCGGTGCGAATTTTGACGGTAACGGGCACATCAACGGCTTCAGTAACGGCTTTAAAAATTTGTTCAACTCGATCAGGATAGGCTAAAAGAGCTGAACCAGCGGCTATATTGCAGACTTTTTTGGCTGGGCAACCCATGTTTAAGTCGATAATTTGCGCGCCTTGTTCGGCTTGCAAACGTGCCGCTTGTGCGAGTTCTTGCGGGTCAATCCCGAGTAATTGAACCGAACGTGGTTCGGGATCATCTAGGTTAGCAAACCGGGTGCTGGATTTTTTGGAGTCCCATAAGTGGGTTTGGGCACTTAACATTTCGCCCACCGCGTAACCGGCGCCGTTTTGGTAACAAAGGCGGCGAAACACCGAATCGGTAATGCCCGCCATCGGGGCGAGCACGAGATTATTGGGGAGGGTATAAGGTCCAATTTGCAACGACATTAAAAGCACCAGGCCTGGTTGTGAAGCGACTATTTTAGGCTTTTTGACCCGCGAGTAAAGCCCATTCGTCTTGAGTATGCAGGGTGTCTAACTCAAAGCCAAATTGGCGATAATGGCTAACCAGTTCTTCGGCCTGATTGGCTAATAACCCCGATAATACTAATTGACCACCAGATTTCACGAGTCGATCAAATTCCGGCGCAAGTTGTTTTAACGGGCCAGCTAAAATATTAGCGATTAAACAATCCGCGGGTTTGGCCTGAAAGTCTTTTACTAACGCAAATTCAATTTTTACTTGATTGCGCTCGGCATTATCTTGACTGGCTAAGATCGCCTGAGGGTCAATATCCGTGCCTTTAACCTGAGCCGCGCCGAGCTTGGCGGCGGCAATGGCTAAAATGCCCGAACCGCAGCCATAATCAATCACGTTGTGATTAAGTGGTGGGTTTTGATCCAACCAACGCAAACACATGGCGGTGGTTGGATGTGTGCCGGTACCAAACGCCATACCGGGGTCGAGCAGCAGATTAACCGCATTTGGATCGGGCGCATCTAACCAACTTGGTACGATCCATAAGTTGTCGCCAAACGGCATGGGTTGGAACTGATCCATCCATTCGCGAATCCAATCTTTGTCTTCGATCTGTTCAATGCGATAAGCGCTCGGGGCGATTTGCGGCATGAGTTGGGTGAGGGCGAGCAAAAGGGCGGCGGTGTCGAGTTCCGCATCAAATAACCCCATTACGCGAGTTTGATCCCAGATTGGCGTGGTGCCGATCTCGGGCTCGAAAATTTCTTGTTCACCGGTTTCGGCGAAAGTCACCGACACCGCGCCGATGTCCATAAAGGCATCGGAAAGCGGTTCGGCTAAAGCTTCTTCAACAATCGTGTTGACTTGTATCCAGGCCATTTAGATTAAATGTTCTAAACGGTGTTCAAGATAATGAATGTTGCGACCGCCTTCACAGAAGCCTGGATCACTCATAATCTCTTTTTGCAGATCAATATTAGTATCAATCCCACGGATCGCCAATTCAGTAAGCGCGGTGTGCATACGTGCAATCGCGATATCGCGGTCAGCACCGTAACAGATGACTTTGCCGATCATCGAATCGTAATGCGGCGGTACCGTATATTCGGTGTAAATGTGAGTATCAATCCGCACCCCAGGGCCACCCGGTAAATGTAAACGCGTGATTTTGCCCGGTGAAGGCATAAAGTTTTTCGATGGGTTTTCCGCGTTGATACGACATTCAATCGCATGCCCGCTGATTTTCACATCCGACTGTTTAATCGACAAAGGACGACCCATCGCGATTTCAATCTGAGCTTTTACCAAGTCAACGCCCGTGACTTGTTCGGTGACAGGGTGTTCAACCTGAAGACGTGTGTTCATTTCGATGAAATAAAATTCGCCGTTTTCATATAAGAACTCAAATGTGCCTGCGCCACGATAATTAATATCAATACAGGCCTTGGCACAAACCGCACCAATCCGATCACGTTGTTCTTGGGTAATGCCCGGTGCTGGCGCTTCTTCGACCACCTTTTGGTGACGGCGTTGCATCGAACAATCACGTTCACCTAGATGAATCGCATTGCCTTGGCCATCGGCTAATATTTGAATTTCGATATGGCGTGGGTTTTCCAGGAATTTTTCCATGTAAACTTCCGGGTTGCCAAATGCGGCACCGGCTTCTTGCTTGGTCAATTGGATTGACTTAAGCAAACTGCCTTCGGTGTGCACCACACGCATACCACGCCCACCGCCGCCGCCAGAAGCTTTGATGATGACCGGATAACCAATTTTTTTGGCCATCTTCATGTTTTCTTCGCCGTTTTCGCCCAATGGGCCGCCCGAACCTGGGACTGTCGGAACACCGGCGGCCATCATCGCGCGAATCGCTTGTACCTTGTCACCCATCATGCGGATTGTATCGCCTTTAGGGCCCACAAAAATAAAGCCACTTTCTTCCACCCGATCGGCAAAGTCGGCGTTTTCAGACAAAAAACCGTAACCTGGGTGAATCGCTTCAGAGTCGGTGACTTCGGCCGCTGAAATAATCGCCGGAATGTTTAAGTAACTTAGGTTAGAAGGTGCTGGGCCAATACAAACCGTTTCGTCAGCCATTAACACGTGCTTAAGGTTCGCATCGGCGGTCGAATGCACAGCAACGGTTTTAATGCCGAGTTGTTTACAGGCACGTAACACACGCAAGGCAATCTCGCCGCGGTTCGCAATTAACAATTTTTCCATGAAACGCTCCGCAGATTATTCGATGATGAACAGGGTTTGACCAAACTCGACAGGCTCGCCGTTCTGAACCACGACTTGCTTGATTGTGCCTGATACTTCGGCTTCGATTGGGTTCATGATTTTCATCGCTTCGATAATGCAAAGCGTGTCGCCAACGTTTATTTTTTGACCAACTTTTGCAAAGTCTGGCGCATCTGGTGATGGCGCGGCATAGAAAGTACCGACCATTGGCGAGGTGATTTTTTGACCTGTTTCGGCCGCGGGTGCAGGAGCCGGTGCGGCTTCTGCACCCGCGGCTGGAGTAGGCGCTTGCATCGGCGGCTGTTGCATATGGTGCTGTTGCATCGGCGCAGATTGCATAATAATGGGTTCTTTATTGCGGCTGATGCGAACCGTGTGTTCGCCTTCTTTGATTTCAATTTCAGCAATGTTTGATTCTTCAACGATTTCGATCAGCTTGCGAATAGAGCGAATATCCATGTGAGTGTCCTTTATGTTTCTTTAGTTAAATTATTCGAGGTGTTTAATTGCGGCTTCTAACGCAAATCGGTAGCCATCCGAGCCTAGACCGGCGATCACGCCAACCGCAAGGTCAGAAAAATAGGAGTGTTGACGAAAGTCTTCGCGTTTGTGCACGTTAGATAAATGCACTTCAATAAACGGTAAATTAACGGCGGCTATGGCATCACGGATCGCTACGCTGGTGTGGGTGAAAGCGGCTGGATTAATAATGATAAATTCGGTTCCGTCATCCATGGCTTGATGGATGCGTTCGATGATTTCGTGCTCGGCATTCGATTGAAAGTGCCATAAACGCACAGCAAAGTCATCGGCAATGGTTTCGAGTTCTTCAATGATGTCGGCGAGAGTTTGACGACCGTAAATAAGCGGCTCGCGGCGTCCCAGCATGTTTAAATTGGGGCCGTTTATCACCAAAATGCTTGACATAACAGACGTTACCTATGGAAAGGAAAATGTAAATAATGCAATTATACTGGAAAAAAAAGCATAAAACCATGCAGGTTAAAAATAAACGAGCTATTTTTGTTTTGAAATGCGCTAAAAGGCGTTGAACTGAGTAGAAAGTGAAGAAAACTTAAGAAAGTGAACAGAACCACCAGGCCTGGTGGTTCTGTTTGAGCTAAAAGTTCGACTTAATTATTTTAAAGCCGATTCAATAGTTTGGGTAAACTTCTCGGCATTTTGAAAACCGACCACACGTTGACCACGTTGCTCTTGGCCTTGAGCATTATAGAAAATGATAGCGGGTGGGCCGACTATGCCCAGCTCTCTCATTAAGCGTTTGTGGTCATCATTGTTGGCCGTAACATCCGCTTTTAGTAGCGTCACACCTTGTAGGGCGGCTTGTACCTTTGGATCGCTAAAGGTAAAGCGTTCCATTTCAATACAACTCACACACCAGTCGGCGTAAAAGTCCAACATTACCGGCTCGCCTTGACCAATGCGGGCTTGCAGTTCGTCGAAGCTGTTGATCATCTCGAAGTTTAGCTTGGCTTCGGCTTGTGCCGCTGAACCACCGCCTTGGAAAACTTTGAGCGGTTGCAACAGGTCACGCGAACCGCCGGATACACCGATAATCAAAGCGATACCGTATACCAACATACCTAAGCCCATGGCTTTCCAAAGCTTGTGCCAGCCGGATTTGTCGCCAGTCGGTTCCAATGCGCCCATATAAATGGCCGAAGCGATTAATAACGCTGACCAAGCCAATAGACTTAACCAACCCGGCATAATGCGATCTGCTAACCACAAGGCGACCGCTAATAGGAGTACACCAAACACAGCTTTAACCGTGTTCATCCAAGCGCCGGCGCGCGGCAATAATTTACCGGCTGAGGTGCCGAGTAATAATAAAGGTACGCCCATACCAATACTCATGGCGAACAAGGCTAAACCGCCTAAAAAGGCATCGCCGGTTTGACCGATGTAGATTAACGCGCCCGCTAAAGGAGGCGCGACACATGGCCCAACAATCAAGGCGGATAAGAAGCCCATAATGGCGACACCGGTTAATGAACCGCCTTGCTGTTTGTTTGAGATATTGGTGATTTTGCTTTGTAACGCACTCGGTAATTGCAGTTCATAAAATCCAAACATGGATAAAGCTAACAGCACAAATACCACGGCAAAACTCGCCAGAATCCACGGATTTTGGAAAGCGACTTGCAAGTTTGCACCAAAGATACCAGCCAATACGCCGGCAATGGTATAAGCCACCGCCATCGCCAACACGAACACCAAAGACATAATGAAGGCACGTTTGGTCGATAGTTGTTGACCGCCTTGACCGACAATAATGCTCGAAAGAATGGGGATCATCGGGAACACGCAAGGCGTGAAAGAAAGTAACAAACCAAATACAAAGAAGGTTAAAACTACGATCCAAAGATTGGCGTTCATTAGGGTGTCGGTAATGCGATCCGATTCCGACATGTCCGCACGATCAACGATGCTGGTTGGGGCGGCTACCGGGCTCGCCACGCCAAAACTGTCGGCATCAATTTGTACGGTTTTGGTTTGTGGCGGATAACATACACCCGCGTCAGCACAGCCTTGGTATTCAAATTCGACGGTTACCTGGCCTTTGACATCATACAACGGCAAGCGCGCTTCGGCTTGGCCGTAATAAACTTCAACCTGTCCAAAAATTGGGTCGTCTTTCATTTTACCAGCAGGGGTTTGAATCTCGCCTAAACGTGCTTCGCCCGAAACAATGCGAGCTTTAATTTTGTCGCGGTATAAGTAGTAAGCGTCGGCAATACGGAAGTCGACGAGGATATGACCTTCGCCGTCAGGTTGAGCCTGGAAAGCAAAGGCCTGATCCACATCGAGCAATTGATCAGCTTGATCCGAACCAAAGGCTAACAGCTTATTTAGCTCAGCTAATGAATTAACGGGCGTTAGAGCAGATGAAGATGTTGAAGATTGAGCGGGTAAATTAACCGACACGGTTTTGGTTTGGGGTGGGTAACACACGCCATATTTTTCTGAGCAGCCTTGGTATTTAACCGTGACTTGCGCGCGGGTAGTCTGGGCTTGATAAGGCACCCGAATCTCAAAGTCTTTGGTATAAACGTCTACTTGACCAAATAAGGGATCGTTTTTGCGAACCGGCGTTGGAAATTTGGGCTGGGATAATTCAATATCAGACGATTCAACGCTAATGCGTTCCTGATACATATAATAGTCTTTGGCTATTTTCCAGCCGACCGTTAACTCAGAACCAGACACTTTGATGGTTTGAAGCTGGAAGGCCTGGTCGGCTTCTAGCAAATCATCGCCAGCAAAACTCTGACTTGAAAACATCAATAAACTGGCGACAAGCCAGGTTTGAATAAGTGAACGCCATGTTTTTTTCATAGTAATTTCCAATCGTGTTAAAACGCTAACCCATTAAGTTGGGGCGGTCGACGAATCGTAAAATGGCCAAGCCAATATTTGCAGGCTAATTTTAGCAGACTCCATTATAGACAGGGCATGGTTTTAAAGTGTGGAGGGTTTGTGCAAACAAAAAAGGATTATTCCAGGCTAATATTGAGTTTTGACTTGAAAAAACCAGCCGATGATGTCATAAAACCAGTTCATTTATGGTTAGAGCGTGAATTATGTTTAAAGTATTTTTTATGGTGTTTATTGTTGTCCCCTTGCTGGAGTTGTATTTACTGATCGAAGTGGGGTCGCAAATCGGTGCGTTGCCGACTATTTTATTGACGATTCTGACCGCTTTGGTTGGGGGGTTGTTAATGAAACACCAAGGGCTTCAAGTGGTGCAGCAAGCTCAGATGGCGGTGGCGAAAGGCGAAGCCCCGCAGCAACAGGTAATTGAAGGTATGATGATTTTCATCGGTGGCGCGATGTTGTTACTACCAGGCCTGGTGACCGACTTTATAGGTTTTTTGTTTTTGCTACCGCCGGTCAGGGTTGCCCTCGCCAAACGCTGGTTGGCCAAACGTGCGCGTAACCCGCAGGGCTTTAGTTATGTGCGCACCGAATGGACGGTGAAAGACGGTGAACCGACCCAGGTTCGGCATTACGAATCGTCAAATGATGCAAATGTGATTGAAGGTGAGGTGTTGGAGTCGGACGACAAAAAATCCGATCGAGACGATCGTCCAACGCGATAATCGAGATGCCCTCAAGTGGGCTAAGTTGTTTTTAACTTAAAATGGACGGGGCATGAAAACGTTATTAATTTTAGCGTTAACGCTGGGTTTGAGTTGGACTAATATTCAAGCGGCTGAGCCAACTAAAACCATTCAAATTGAGTCGGTGGTAATGGGCACCGATGGCCAAATGCGGGTTCGCATTAATGGCCAGTTTCTAACACGTCATAGCGAAAAAGATGGCATTAAAGTGCTGGATATGGATTATAAAAGAGTGCAGATTCAGGTTGGTGAACAAGTGCTGTGGCTAACGCCGCACCAAACGGTCAGTTTGAAGGATACGTCGGATGCAGACTAAACATTGATCTATTGGGTATTGATCTGCCGGGTTGCTGGCCTAGTCGAATTTTAAAATACGAAAACTCACCAGGCCTGGTGGTTGCCATTCAAAACGCACCTTTTCGCTGATTCGGCCTTCGTCGAGTTGATCGGCGCAGGCGTTGTTAATTTGCCAGCCAAAACTGTAATGCATTAAATAACGTTGCTCACCCAAGTGTTCAATCGAATCGATTTGCATGTCGCCGGTGTAATTGGCGAAATGGCTGATATGCGATAAATCGGTAATCAATTCCGTTTCAATATCACTTAAACGAGCACGCAAACTTTGCGCCAGTTGTTGGCATAAAGTTTCGCTATCGGTTGGCTTGGCATTTAAATCCAGTTCAATCTTCATAGATTTATCAATTTAATAAGCCTTAATTTAATTGGCTTTCTAACCGCTCCCAATCAGCAAACGCTTGTTCGAGTTCGGCTTCTTTGTTATTAAGTTGCGCCAACACGGCTTCAACCTTAGCGTCTTCTTGCTGATAAAAATCGGCATCTGCCATTTGTGCGCCGAGCGCTTCTAAATCCGATTCAAGTGCCTCAATTTTAGCGGGCAAGGCATCGTATTCGCGCTGGTCTTTATAGCTGAGTTTTTTTGTCGGTTTGGCGGGTTCTGCGGCGGCTTGCGCGGTTTTAGTTTCGGTGGCAACCGGCTTAGAAGTTGGTTTGGCTTTAGCATTATCCAAACTTGGGCGCTGGCGTAGCCAGTCGTCGTAACCGCCTACATATTCATTCACCAGGCCTGGTGCATCAAACACAATCGAGCTGGTGACCACGTTGTTTAAGAAAGCACGATCGTGGCTGACAATTAACACCGTGCCGGCATAATTCATTAACAAATCCTCCAACAACTCTAGGGTTTCGACATCCAAGTCGTTGGTGGGCTCATCCAAAATTAACAGGTTGGAAGGTTTAGCAAACACCTGTGCCAATAACAAACGATTGCGTTCGCCACCGGATAAAGATTTAACTGGCTGACGTGCGCGATCCGGTGCAAATAAGAAATCGCTTAAATAACCAATAATGTGTTTACGCACGCCATTGATTTCAATATGGTCGCTTGAATCAATCACGTTTTCGGCGACCGATAGATTTTCGTCCAACTTGGCGCGATGTTGATCAAAGTAGGCGATTTGCAAATTCGTACCCAATTCAACTGAACCTTGATTGGGTTGTTGTTTGCCCAGCAATAGTTTTAATAAGGTGGATTTACCACAGCCGTTCGGGCCAATTAACCCCACCTTATCGCCGCGCATAATCACGCAGGAGAAGTCTTTTACAATGGTTTTATCCGGCCAAGCAAAGCTTAGGTCTTTAATTTCGATAACTTTTTTGCCTGAGTTTTCACCTAGGTTAACTTGTAAATTGGCGGTGCCTTGCTGGCTACGACGCGCTTGATGTTCTAAACGCAGCTTTTCCAACGCCCGCACCCGACCTTCGTTACGCACACGACGCGCTTTAATACCTTGGCGAATCCAGACTTCTTCTTGCGCGAGTTTTTTATCAAACTCGGCATTGGCGCGGGCTTCAGCTTCCAAATGGGCTTGTTTGCGTTCTAAAAAGGTGACGTAATTGCATTCCCAGCTCGATAAGTTACCACGATCAACTTCGACAATGCGTGTGGCGATGGCCTGTAAAAATGCCCGGTCGTGCGTAATAAAGATCAGCGCACAACGCAGGTTTTTCAAAAAGCCTTCCAGCCACTGAATCGAGGGAATATCTAAATGGTTGGTGGGTTCGTCGAGCAATAACACATCCGGTTCTTGAACCAAAGCTTGGGCTAATAACACACGACGTTTCATGCCGCCTGAAAGCGATGAAAATTCGTCATCGGACGGTAAACCTAGTTTGGATAAAATCGTATCGACACGTTGGTTCATTTCCCAACCGTTTTGCGATTCGATGGTTTGTTGCAGTTGTTGCAACCGATCCATCGCGTCGTCCGTGAATTCATGACCTAGGGCTTGAGCGGCGTGGTGATAGGCTTTTAATACTTCGCCAATATCACCTAAGCCTTGTGCGACCACATCAAATACCGTGCCTTCGACATCGTGCGGCACTTCTTGTTGAAGTTTGGCGATATGCACACCGTCTTGCACAATACGCGTGCCTTCATCGGCGGGCTGAATGCCTTCGATAATTTTAAGCAGGGTGGACTTGCCTTCGCCATTACGCCCGACAATACACACCCGCTCATTCGGCTCAACTTGGAAATGAATTTTGTTGAGCAAAGGCGCGGCGCCAAAACTTAAAGAAATATCGCGTAAGAATAATAAAGCCATACAGAGTCAGAAGGTCTCGAATAATATATCGTGAAAAAATAATTGGGGCTATTTTAGCAAGATTCGCGTAAGGATTGTCGGATTAGCAAAGTTGGGTTTGAAGATGCTTAAACCTGGAACTGCAATATGAGGTTTTTGCTGGAGTTAATCGGGAACAATTCAATCGGCCCTAGCGATTCAAAAAACTGAATCACTTTTAGAGTCGGTTCGGGCGTGCTTTGCCAAAGATTAAAAAGCACCAGGCCTGGTGCTTTTGTTTGTTGCACGAGTTGCTTTAAAAACGCCGGTTGGCAAAAGGCGTCCGGCATCCCGTTTTCATTAAATATATCGACCACTATCACATCGTAAGCTTGGTTGTTGAGTTGAATAAACTCGGCCGCATCCAGCGCGGTGGTTTGAATATTGGCATGAAACGGTAGGTGAAAAAAATCGTGGGCGATATCAATCACACTTCGGCGCAAATCCACCAAAGTCATGTGCAATTTGGGTTCGGAAATAAACAGTTTGCTGGCGAGTGAACCGCCACCCACGCCCAGCATGAGAAGGTTTCGCAGCGGCTTTTTGTAAGAAAAGTCGGCAATTTTTTGTTCTAAAACCTGCTGATATTCAAACGCCAAATTGAGTGGCGCTTGAAAAAAGTAACGACTCTGCTTGACCGCTGAGTCAAAATGCAAACTGCGACAGATTTGACTGTCGATCACCTGAATCAGTCCGTATTCATCGCGTTCTGCGTGAATAATTTCACCACCATAACGCTGTTTGGTAGGCGGGTTAGCGGGCTTAAAACGAAACAACTTGGCCAAGCTAAAAAGCCCCTTGACGATTTGCCCACCACAAACGGGCACGCATTCCCCAGCTAGAACTAAGCCCGACTTCAATAAATGCAATTTCACCTTGTGCATCAACAATAAAATCCGCCGGTACGGCGCGCGCACCGTATAGTTTGAATAGTGAACCATCGGCATCGTTAACAATTAAACGCGGGTTCATATTGTGTTGTTCGGTATAGTCCAGCAGGGTTTGATCGTCGCCTGATTGAGTTGCAACACTGATGACATGATAATCTTTTGCCAAGTCCTCAATGCCATCACGCGAGAATTCACAAATTGGGCACCAGGTTGCCCAAAAATGAATTAACACCGCTTCGCCTTCAAAGTCGCTTAAACTCAGATTCTCCCCCAGTAGATTAGTGGCTTGAAATGGCGGGGCGACATCACGCACCACATCACCCTGCATAAAGGGCCGAATCATCAAATAGATTATAAAAAAGCCGATCAACCAAATCCCATTATTAATCCACTTGTTTTGCCAAGCTTGTTTTAGACGATCACGTAGATTATTCAAGCAAACCCCCTTGGCGTAACGGCAGAATTTCAGCAAAAAACTCAAAGTATTCATAACCTTGCGGATCGATACGATCCATTTGCGGACTCACATGTACCGCCGCCAACAAATGCGCAATGCCATAGTGTTCGGCGGTTTCTAATGCTCGAATATTGTCGTCAATTAATAAAGTACGCGCCGGATCATAGGGGCTAACCGATTGGATATGATTCCAAATCGCAATATCTTCTTTGGGGGTACCAAAGTCATGTGCGGAAATTAAATGGTCAAAATAGGGCGCAATTTGGGTCATCTCTAATTTAAGTGCCAAGCTGTCGCGATGCGCATTGGTCACCATCACCACTTTTTTATCGAGCTGTCGAAGCTGAGCTAAAAAAGTCATGACATCCGGGTGCGCACGAATCAAGTGTTTGACTTCGCGTTTTAAATCCGCAATCGACAGCTCAAATTGCGCACTCCAATAATCCAGACAATACCAATTTAAAGTGCCGGTTTGTTGTTGAATCGCGGTTCGAACCCGTGTTTTGGCTTCATCAAATCCAATGTTATGGTGCAGCGCATAAGCTTCTGGCAAATAATCCATCCAAAACGACCAATCAAAATGCAGGTCGAGTAATGTGCCATCCATGTCTAATAATACTGTGTCGATTTCATCCCACGCTAGGTTTGACATAATCGCTCCTTATCTTGTTTTGGTCGGCCAGTGTTTGCCGTCAGTTTTAAGTGGCTTATAAGTTGAAGCCATCGCGGCCATGACGTATGATTCGTTCATGAATCCGAAAAAAAGACCTTCCATTTTAGCTGAAAATATCGTGACACAGTCACGAATCTTCACTGTGCAAGCCCAACACCTTGAGTTTTCAAATGGTGTGCAGGTGCATTACGAACGTTTATTAGGCCACCAAGACGGTGCAGTATTAATTGTGCCGATGTTGGATGACGATACCTTGTTGCTCATTCGCGAATACAGCGCGGGGGTGGGGCGTTATGAACTGGGGTTTCCCAAAGGCAAAATTGACCCGGGCGAAACCTGGCTAGAAGCCAGTACCCGTGAATGTGTCGAAGAAATTGGCTTTCGGCCACGACAGCTGGATTATTTAGATCAAGTGACGCTGGCGGCGGGTTATATGGATCACCATACACACTTAGTTTTGGCGCGCGGTTTAGTGGAAGATTCAGCGGAAGGCGACGAACCCGAGCCACTCGAAGTGGTGAGCTGGCCGTTAGACGATTGGCCGAAACTGTTGTTGGACCCGGATTTTAGTGAAGGCCGAGCCTATGCCGCGTTATTTTTAATGCTGCAAAAATTAGGACGTTTAACATGACGCCAAGCGCCGCGATACCGAGCAAAAACGACTACCAGGCCTGGTTGCCGGAAGTCTGTAAAGCGGCACACCATGCCGGTAAGCTGATTTTAGAAATTTACCGTTGCCCAGAATGTAAAATCGAAAAAAAAGCCGATGGTTCGCCGGTCACCTTGGCGGATAAAATGGCCGACGAGTCAATTCGTCTAGCCTTAACTAAACTGACCCCAAATATTCCGGTGGTCAGCGAAGAAAATATCGATTCAACGCTTTTTTCAGAACGTCAAAACTGGTCGGTTTATTGGTTGGTGGATCCGCTCGATGGCACCAAAGAGTTTATTGAACGAACCGATGAGTTCTGTGTGAACATTGCACTGATTGTTAATCAACAACCGGTGTTAGGCGTGGTTTACGGCCCAGTGTTGGATGTGACCTATTGTGCGATAAAAGGCCAAGCCGCCAGCAAAGTTTATCAAAACAAAACCCAGACCATTCAAGTGCGTTTGCCAGTTCGCGAACCGATTAAAGTGGCGGTGAGTCGTCGTCATGGTACTAAAGTCAAAGCCTTTCAAGCCGCCTTGCCAGCGAGCGAAACTGTCCACATGGGTTCGGCGTTAAAATCTTGTTTGGTGGCTGAAGGGGTGGCCGATGTTTACCCCCGATTTGGCCCAACCTCACACTGGGATACCGCCGCGTCCCAAGTCATTGTCGAATCAGCGGGTGGTCGCATCGTGGATGCTCAAGGCCGCGACTTACGTTACCAACCCAGTCCATCCTTATTGAATCCTTATTTTATGGTGGTGGGTGATCCACAATTCGCCTGGCCGGCTTTTCCAGGATAAGCATAAGAAAACCACCAGGCCTGGTGCTTAAAGTGGGAACGCAAGTTTCGTCTTGGGTGGATGCGGAATTCAGGCTGTCTAAGAATCATCAGCGCATTGAGTTAGACCAAAAAAACACCACCAACCAAATTCAGTTCGATGAGTTGTATGATGTCAGTGGTTTATTCAAGTTTAAACTACAAGGTCAAGATTGGGCGAAAAACGCAAATGTGCATGCTATTTTGGGGTATAACTTTAGCCAATATAAAACGCGTGAACTGGCGGGTAATGTTGTGAGGTCGGAGGTCAATAAGCAAACCCATGATGGTTTTATGTATGGGGTAGGGGCCAACTTAAAGCTTGCGCCTAAACACGCGCTGGAAGTCAGCTATTTAGCATTACAAAGCCGCGAAAGTTTTGACAATACCTATCAATTAAAACGTGATTCAATTGGGATTAGCTGGCTTTATTTTTATTAAAGTTTGTAGGTTAGATTAGGCCAAAGGCCGTAATCTAACAACAAGTTTATCCGAACCTCGCTATTGGAGCGTACATGCAATATCGCAGAGTAAAGCATCTAGGGGGTACTTTCTTTTTTACATTAGTTACAGCACAGCGTCGCTCTGTGTTTAATAATCCCATATCAATTAATTTATTACGTCAAGCTATTCGGCAAGTAAAAAGCAAACACCCTTTTCAAATCGATGCGTTTGTGTTGTTGCCGGACCATCTGCATGCAATTTGGACCTTACCTGAAAACGATACGGATTATTCAATGCGTTGGCGTTTAATAAAAACTTGGTATGTTAAAAACGGGATTGAAAAAAATGTTTGGCAACCCCGGTTTTGGGAACACACAATTCGAGATGAGCAGGATTTTAACCGTCATTTGGACTACATTCATTACAACCCTTTAAAACATGGCTACGTAAATAGGGTGAAAGATTGGCCATATAGTAGTTTTCATAAACATGTTGCACAAGGGTTTTATGACCTAGAGTGGGGAAATACAGAACCGGATTTTAGTTTGATCGATAAAAGATC
>NZ_JACUTY010000042.1 GCF_014859555.1 Thiomicrospira sp.
TATTTAATCTAAATCTTCCGCTTCAATAGCGACGGGCTCATCGTCAACAAGAGTAAAAAACTGTCTTTGCCAAAGTTCGTATAAACAGCGCATAACTTGAGGTTGTTTAGACCAGCGTTGCAACGTGGCGTTGTCAATGCAGTCTTGGTTGGCTAGTTGCATAATAATCGCTTCTTGAACGCCAGTCGTTGGCCATTCAAAACCATTGATGTAGAGGGTTAATTGAGTTTGCTCGCCGAGTTTTTGATAGGCAAAGCGACAAATCGGATCTTTCTGAAAACCGTTCGTGTTTGAAAGTGCATCGGTGAAATCTTCAAGGCTGGCGGTTTCTTCAGGGCTTAAGGGTTCAGGTAGGGCTTGGTGTGCTTGTTGATCAAGTTGAGTGGCAAAGCGACCGAACCAATGTTGCAAAGCTTGTTCGTCATTTAACACCTCTTGCAATAACTGTTTGGCCTGCAACCAGGCCTGGTTGGGGATTTCGGCCGGTTTTGCGTTTGTCCAGTTAGGGTCTTGGTATAACTGGTTAAACTGATTGTGTTCGGACAGGTAGTCACCAAAACTATCCCAGAGTTCTTGACCTTTATAACTGCGGTAACCAATTGAATAGGTCATACATTCATCGTCTAAGGCGATACCATGATGTCCCCATTTTGGCGGTAGATACAAAATATCGCCCGCTTCGAGTGTCCATTCTTCTTCTATTGGAAATGACTTCATTAAACGTAAACTTACATCTTTTAAATAGTTATCTTCGGTACAGTTTTGTGAGGTCAGCATCCATTTTCGCTGACCAGCGGCTTGAAGTAAAAACACATCATAATGGTCAAAATGCGGGCCTACGTTGCCGCCTTCGGTGGCGTAACTGATCATAATGTCGTCAATCCGCCAGCGTGGGATAAAGTCAAATTCGTTTAGAATATCATGCACCTCTGGAATTAACCGATCCACGCCTTGCACAAGCAGAGTCCAGTTTTTGTCCGGTAGATTCTGATAATCTTGTTCACTGAAGGCGCCATTTTTTAGTTCGTATTCTGTCTCAGATTTTTGAATAACCAGGCGGCTTTCTACTTCTTCTTCAAGCGATAAGCCGGCGAGTTCTTCGGGGCTTAATGGGCTGATGAAGTTGGGCAGGGCTTGGCGAATAAGCAGCGGTTTTTTCTGCCAGTATTCGCGCAAGAAAGTGGCTTGATCCACGCTGTTGAAATGAATCATATAAATCCTTTAATTAGGGGTTTAGCTTTTAATTTGATGTTTAGATCGTCGTTGTTAGGCTGGAAAGGGTTCGGCACCAGGCCTGGTGCCGAAGGTTAATGTTAAGGCGTTTGTTGTTAACGACCTTTAATCATAGTCAATGCTAGTTCAATCGCTTCAGCTTGGCGTTGCGCGTTACCGGTGTAGCTAGCTGGTGTCATGTCTCTTAAGGCTTTTTTAGCTTCCGCTGGTAATTCCAAACGATCCACAAACTCTTGCATAATTTGTGAGTTAACGCGACGACCACGGGTCAGTTCTTTAAGTTTTTCATAAGGCTGTTCAATGCCGTAGCGACGCATAACGGTTTGAATCGCTTCCGCTAATACTTCCCAGTTGTCATCTAAATCTTGGGCGAGTTTTTCTTCGTTCACTTCCAGTTTGCTTAACCCTTTCATGCTCGCTTGAAGTGCAATATGAGTGTGCGCGATGCCCACACCTAAATTACGCAATACCGTTGAGTCGGTTAAGTCACGCTGCCAGCGAGAAATTGGCAGTTTTTGAGCCAAGTGGTCAAAGATTGCATTGGCCATACCCAAGTTGCCTTCAGAGTTTTCAAAGTCAATTGGGTTCACTTTATGCGGCATGGTAGAAGAACCTATTTCACCAGCGACGGTTTTTTGTTTGAAGAAACCAAGCGAAATATAACCCCAGATATCACGATCAAAGTCGATTAAAACGGTATTGAAGCGCGACACCGCATGAAAATATTCAGCAATGTAGTCATGCGGCTCAATTTGGATGGTGTAAGGGTTCCAAGCCAGTCCAAGTGATTGAACAAACTGCTCACTAATTTCATACCAGTTTAAATCCGGATAAGCCGCTAGGTGGGCGTTATAGTTGCCGGTCGCGCCGTTAATTTTGCCCATGATTTGGACATTCATCAATTGTTTGATTTGGCGTTGTAGACGGTAAGCCACGTTAGCCAACTCTTTGCCAACCGTGGTCGGAGAGGCGGGTTGGCCGTGGGTACGAGACATCATTGGAATCGCCGCCATGGTCACGGCCTTTTGTGCAAGGTGGTCGACCAGTTTTTGCATTTCTGGCACCAGTGTCTGTTCGCGAGCATCTTTTAACATTAAGGCATAAGCTAGGTTGTTAATGTCTTCTGAGGTACAGGCAAAATGCACAAATTCATTAATCGCATCCAGTTCGGCCACCGGCTTCATGTGTTCTTTGATTAAGTATTCCACCGCTTTTACATCGTGGTTAGTGGTGCGTTCAATCTCTTTAACACGCTGCGCCATGTCTAAACTGAATTCGTTAACCAACTTAAGTAGGTGTTGGGTTGCTTGCGCGCTGAATTTTGGCACTTCTGGAATACCTGGGTGATTTGACAGCATTTGTAGCCAGGCCACTTCAACTCTTACGCGGTTTTTAATTAAACCGAATTCGCTGAAAATGGCTTTTAGATCGTTTAGACGCGCACCGTAGCGACCATCGACAGGTGAAATAGCAGTGAGTTCAGAGAGCATGAGAGTGTCAGACATAAATAGTTTCCTTAAAACGAATTCCAGGCAGTCAAATGAAGCTTATTGAGCACAAGCTTTTACAGATGCCGCGAGCCTTAAATAATCAAACATGATATTATATCGCAATTAGACGAACTTAATTAGGGAGCATGATTTTATGTTAGAAGCTTATCGCCAACATGTGGCCGAACGCGCTGAACAAGGGATTCCACCATTACCACTGGATGCCAAGCAAACGGCCGATTTAATTGAACAGTTAAAAAAACCACAGGCTGAAGAAGTCGAGGTTTTAGTTGATCTTTTAACCAATCGTGTTCCACCTGGGGTGGATGAAGCGGCTTATGTTAAAGCGAGTTTTTTGGCCGATGTGGCTTCTGAGAAGATCGCTGTTTCAGCTATTCCGGCGGCGCATGCCGCATTTTTGTTAGGCACCATGTTGGGTGGGTATAACGTTCAGCCTCTGATTGAGTTATTAGACAGTCAGAATGTTGAGGTGGCGGAAGCGGCGATGAAAGCCTTGTCTAAAACCATGTTGGTTTATGACGCTTATCATGACGTGTTGGAAAAAGCCAATACCAGTGTTTATGCCAAACAGGTGATTGACGCTTGGGCAGACGCTAAGTGGTTTACCGACAAAGAAGTGATGCTTGAGAAAATAACCGTGACGGTGTTTAAAGTTGACGGTGAAACCAATACCGATGATTTATCGCCTGCTACGGCGGCTTGGTCACGTCCGGATATTCCTTTGCATGCCAAAGAAATGTTGGCGTCAAAAATGCAAGATGTGCCACAAATTATAGAGTCATTAAAAGCCAAAGGTCATCCGGTAGCTTATGTCGGTGATGTGGTAGGTACCGGTTCATCTCGTAAGTCGGCGATGAATTCAGTGATGTGGTTTTTCGGTAATGACATCCCTTTTGTCCCCAACAAACGCCAAGGTGGGGTGGTTTTGGGCGGTAAAATTGCACCGATTTTCTTTAATACTGCGGAAGACTCGGGTTCGTTGCCGATTGAGTGTGATGTATCCAAAATGAATATGGGTGATGTGATTCATATTTATCCATATGAAGGCAAAATCACCAGTGAAGCCGGTGATGTTCTTAGCACGTTTAAATTAGACCCCATTACCATGCCAGACGAAGTGCGCGCGGGTGGGCGTGTGCCGTTAATTATCGGTCGTGATTTAACCGATAAAACTCGTCGCGCATTAGAATTAGTACCGAGTGAACACTTTATTCGCCCGATGGATGAAGATAAACAAACCCACGGTTTCACGCTGGCTCAAAAAATGGTCGGTCAAGCTTGTGGTGTTGAAGGTGTGCGCCCAGGTGTCTATTGTGAGCCGCACATGGCTACAGTGGGTTCGCAAGATACAACTGGTGCTATGACACGTGATGAAATGAAGGAGTTGGCATGTTTAGGTTTTAGTGCCGACTTTGTGCTGCAGTCTTTCTGCCATACCGCCGCTTATCCAAAACCGGTAGATATTAAGTTGCAACACAGCTTGCCTGAGTTTATTACCAGCCGTGGCGGGGTGTCACTTCGTCCGGGTGATGGCGTCATTCACTCTTGGTTAAACCGCATGTTATTGCCGGATACGGTGGGTACGGGTGGTGATTCGCATACGCGTTTCCCAATCGGGATTTCATTCCCGGCGGGTTCAGGTTTAGTAGCGTTTGGTGCAACGCTGGGTGTGATGCCTTTGAATATGCCGGAATCGGTTTTGGTGCGCTTTAAAGGCCAAATGCAGCCGGGTGTGACTTTGCGTGACTTGGTGAATGCGATTCCGTATCAAGCAATTCAGCAGGGTTTATTGACGGTTGAAAAGAAAGGCAAAAAGAATGTCTTTAACGGTCGCGTTTTAGAAATTGAAGGTTTGCCGGATTTGAAAGTCGAGCAGGCGTTTGAATTATCCGATGCGTCAGCTGAGCGTTCGGCTAACGGCTGTGTGGTTAAGTTAGGTGAAGCATCGATTATTGAATTCTTAAAGTCGAATATTCGTTTGATTGAATGGATGGTAGAAAACGGATATGAAGACGCACGTACCTTGCTACGCCGTCGTGATGAAATGCAAAAGTGGATTGATAGTCCGGTATTGTTAGAAGCGGACGCGGATGCTCAATATGCAGAAGTCATCGAAATAGACTTGAATCAAATCAAACAACCAATTGTGGCCTGTCCAAATGACCCTGATGACGTCAAATTATTGTCGGAGGTGGCGGGTGAGAAAATTGATGAAGTATTCATCGGTTCGTGTATGACCAATATTGGACATTATCGTGCGGCCGGTAAAGTGCTCGAAACCTTAAGTGGCGCAGTGCCGACGCGTTTATGGATCGCGCCGCCGACTAAGATGGACGAACGCCAATTAATCGAAGAAGGCTATTACAGCACCTTTGGGCGAGTTGGCGCTCGTACCGAAATGCCGGGTTGTTCGTTGTGTATGGGCAATCAGGCGCGTGTCGCTGACGGTTCAACGGTGTTCTCTACTTCAACACGTAACTTCCCAAACCGTTTAGGTAATGGCGCGAATGTGTATTTAGGTTCCGCTGAGCTGGCCGCGGTAATTGCGGCGTCTGGAAAGATCCCAACGCCAGATGAATATTTGGCCGCAGTCAGTCGATTAAATACCATGGCGGATGATGTATATCGTTATTTGCAGTTTGATGAAATGGCGGATTATGAAATTAAATCGCCTAAAAACTTATCAGAAATTGGCGTAGCCGTAGGCTGATAATACAAGCACCAGGCCTGGTGCTTGAAATAAAAAGCCCGCTATTATTGAGTGAATAATAGCGGGCTTTTTTTGTTGGTAAATCCTACTTAAATCGAATTTAAGATTGCCACAATCCATCGTTATTAACGATAGCTGCGCAGATACCACCATTCAAAAAATCGTTTGGCATAATGCATTAAACGGCAGGGCGGCAGCATAATGGTGCCTTTTTCAGTGCGACGAATTAATAGGCCATGGCTAAGTGTGTCTATGATACAAACTAACTCATGCTTAATCTTTTGTTTGTCACCTGCTTGGTTAAGGTCTGTTACCAGGTTGTGCGCCGCGACTTTAGCTTGAATGTCAGCGGCATGGGCTTGTTTAGGTTGCCAGTCCGGGCCTTCGAAGCTGCCAGCATCCCCCGCGACATAAGTGTTCTCAAAGCCTTTAACTTGGGCGAATTCATTCGCCAAGATCATGCCACCCGCTGACTTGGGTAAGTCAGTATTCTCTAACCAAGCTGGGCCTGTCATGCCGGGCATAAATAAAATTAGATCGGCATGGAATTCACTACCCTCAGTTTTAACTTTGTTGGCTTCAAATCCGACCATTTTGTGGCCTAAATGAGTTTCGATATTCTTTTTAGCCATCATGATTTGCATTTTTGCAGGCACTTTAGCACCTAGGCGTTTGCCTGGTTCTGGCGTAGGATTAAAGAAAATAATTTTAAATTTATCTCTACGGCCTTGCTGGCGAAGTAGGGTGTCGATACCGAATAAAAATTCGAACATTGGGCCACCACGCATGGCCGCTGGTTCGTTAGGGTTGCCGCCAAAACCTATCGCAATTGTGCCGGATTTCATGGCTTCGAGTCGGTCACGAATTTGTTCGGCGGCTGGAATGCCTTCACAAGGGGTGATGGCATGTTCAATACCCGGTAATTTTTTAATAAAACGACCACCGCTGGCGATAATTAAACCATCATTAGTAAACTCGCCTTTGTCGGTAACCACGGTGCGACCACCGTCTTTAATAGACTCAACTTGAGATTGAATAAATTCAACGCGTTGACGGTTAAAAAAATTGTGCAGATCCACTTTGAGATCGTCGGCCTGACGGATTTTTGATGGTATCCAGATTAAGCTAGGCAAATAAATCAAATTTTGATTGGGTGAGAATACTTGAATGGTAACGTCTTTAAGCTGTTTACGGACTTGCTTAATAGCGGTTAATGCCGCAAAACCCGTTCCTAGAATAGCGATCTTCATAGTTTTTCCTTACCTAATGCGCAGAATATTCAAGTTATCATAGCAAACTTTTTGTGCTTTTATAAAGTGATGATTTCGCGCGAATTTGGTAGGCCGAAAAAAGTGATGGTTTAGGTTTTTGGGTGTATTTTAGCTTTTAATACCAATTTGCGAATTTTACGTGCCGGTGTGCCTATGCAGGGCATATGTAAATCGGTGGGAAAAAAGATGATAAACATGCCTTTTTTAACATGAATCATTTGCCCAGCGACCTGGTAAAGCGCAAAATCTTTTTCTTCGTTGTAAGCCTGTACCGGTGTTTGGTTGGCGAGTGGCAATACACCCATGTATTCGTCGCCTGACAACATGACTTGCACATCAATATACTGGCGATGCGCTTCATAAAGTGAACCGTCACTGGGCTGAGTTTCGTATTCATCAATAATCGCGTCCAGCTGGTCGCTGACCTGGTGGCGGCCAATCTCTAGCTTGCTAAAGTCGGTTCCACTGGAAATATAGTCTAAAGCCTGATCAATAGCAGGATGTAACCCTTTATATAAGTGGGCGTTTTCAAGACGATCAAAAATCATAAAAGCTCGCTTTTTCCTAAAAAGATTAATCCCGCTATTTTACGCGAGCTGACTTTAAATAAAGATAAATATTTGCCTCCATACCTAGGTTTTTTGGCTCAGGATGACCTTCGTTTAAACGGGGCTTGTGGTAAACTTGGCGTTTTAACGTTTGATGGCTACGAAATAAACCATTAACCTGACCTAAATTGAATAGCGATGTTATGAAAATAAAACATGTTTTGTGGTTAATACCAGGCCTGGTGCTTGGGTTGTCGGGATGTGCGCAAGTAAGCGTTAACCCTTTATCTGAAGCGAATCAAGAATACGAATTGATTCAAACGCGTAGTGAACCGCCTACAGGTTTTGAAAGCCGCGCACTACGCAAACAAGCCGAAGCTTTGTGTCCGACAGGTTATGAATACTTGTTGCGCCACGCGCACAACTCCGCTGAGTTTGTGAAACATCATGCGGCTTGTGCGGCTGGGGAAGATTGTGGTTATGAGTTAAAGTGGCGTATTCGTTGCGGCGATATTCCGCGTGAACCGTTTTCCTTGTTTGGTAAAACCTAATTAATGCTAATAGATTAACCTAACTCGTTGGTTAATATTGCAGTTATACCAGGAGAATTTATGAGTCCAACGCCTTTGGTCGTACAGGATAACAGTGAAATAGGCATTAGCTTTACTTTGTGTTTACCTGACGATACCCCGATTGATCAAACAGAACCGGGTGAAATCTATCGCTTTAAAATCGGAGAAGGCAGTTTGCTCGCCAATCTTGAAGCTTTATTAGTGGGTTTAGAAGTCGGCACCCAGGCTAAGTTTTTTGTGCCACCTGAAGATGGCTTTGGATTTCCTGATCCGACTAATGTTTATACGATGCAACGCGCTGAGTTCCCAAACGATATGGCATTAAAAGTCGGTGATGTGGTTGGATTTGATACGCCAACTGGGGATGAAGTACCGGGCACGGTGGTTAAAATCCAAGAGGATGATATTACGGTTGATTTTAATCATCCTTTAGCTGGTCAAACATTTGTGTTTGAAGTCAAAATTGAAGCGGTTTACGATTCGGTTTCTTGAGTTTTAGCTTGGTTTGATTCGGCGGCTTCGTTGGGGTTAAATTTAGGGCCGGATTTGAGGTGGCCTTCGCTGCAATAGGTATGTGTGCCATCAAAGTAGGCTTCGGATTGCGGTAAATGTACGCCACAATGCGCGCAGCGCACCATGAGCTGGCTGTCGAGTGGTTCGGCAGGATGGGAGGAGGTGGATTGAGTCTTTTCTCTAGCCTCTATAATGATATTAAGTATCATGCGAATCAAAAAATAAACGAGCAGAACAAACGCTAAAAACAGAATGGCTTGCATACAAAAAATACCTTTTATAGGGTGCGTGGATGCGAGCATTGTCTGAAATATTTACAATAAAAGCAATTTTAATCTAGGCTAAATTAAGTCTTGTCCATTGTTGGTTGGAGATAAAACACACAATGAATTTACATGAGTATCAGGCTAAGCTCCTGTTTAAACAAGCTGGAATTCCGATACCACAAGGTGTGGTGGTTGATAATCTGACGCAAGTTTCAGAGGCGATCAAACAGATACCTAGTGATGGCTGGGTGGTTAAAGCCCAAATTCATGCGGGCGCGCGTGGTAAAGCGGGTGGCGTTAAGCTGGTTAAAACACCCGAGGAAGCTGAACAGGTTGCAAAATCCTTGCTTGGATCAAGTTTGGCGACGATTCAAACCGCCGGTAAAGCCTTGCCGATTAACAAACTGTTGATTGAGCAAACCCTGGATATTCAGCAAGAGTTGTATTTAAGTTTGGTGGTGGATCGGGTTGCGAAAACTCACCAGTTTGTGATTTCAGCCGCAGGCGGCATGGATATTGAAGAAGTCGCCGCCACTCAGCCGGATAAGATTATTTGCTTGGATGTCAATCTTTTGTTAGGTGTTATGCCTTATCAAGCGCGAGAAGTCGGGTTTGCGTTAGGCTTAACGGGTGAAGCTTTTAAACAGCTAGGCTCCATTTTAAAAAGTCTATATCAGTTGGCGTTGGATAAAGATTTTGCGCAGGTTGAAATCAATCCGTTGGTTTTAACTGCCGACAATCAATTGGTTGCGTTGGATGCCAAGGTTAATATTGATCCGAATGCACTTTACAGACAACCAGGCCTGGTGGAATGGCGTGATATTAGTCAAGAAGATGAACGTGAAGCTCAAGCCTCACAGTTTCAACTGAATTACATTGCGTTGGATGGCAACATTGGTTGCATGGTGAATGGCGCTGGTCTGGCGATGGCGACAATGGATTTGATTAAATTGAATGGCGGCCAACCGGCTAACTTTTTAGACGTAGGCGGCGGCACCACCCCCGAACGGGTTTCTGAAGCTTTTAAATTGATTTTGTCGTCCTCAGAAGTCAAAGCCATTTTAGTGAATATTTTTGGTGGTATTGTGCGTTGCGACCTGATTGCCGACGGTATTATTCAGGCGGTTAAAGAAGTCGGTTTATCGATTCCAGTTGTGGTGCGCTTAGAAGGCACCAATGTTGAACTAGGTCGTGAAAGATTAGCGCAAAGTGGTTTAAGTATTATCAGTGCCAATGATTTGGCGAGTGCCGCGCGTAAAGTGGTTGAAGTGGCGGGAGAAAACGCATGAGTATTTTAATCAACAAAAACACCCGCGTTATCTGCCAAGGTTTTACCGGCAAACAAGGCACATTTCACTCAGAGCAAGCGCTGGCTTATGGCACCCAAATGGTCGGTGGCGTGACCCCTGGAAAAGGCGGTCAAACGCATTTAGGTTTACCGGTGTTTAACACGGTCAAACAGGCGGTTAAGCAAACTGGCGCTGAGGCCAGCATGATTTATGTGCCGCCAGCTTTTGCGGCCGATTCAATTATTGAAGCCATAGACGCTGGTATAAAGGTGATTACCTGCATTACTGAAGGCATTCCGGTTAACGATATGTTGAAAGTGCGTGCGGTGTTAGAAGCTTCGGATAGTTATTTAATCGGCCCAAACTGTCCAGGCTTGATTACGCCCGGCGAGTGCAAAATCGGTATTATGCCGGGCCATATTCATTTGCCGGGCAAAGTCGGTGTAGTCTCTCGTTCTGGCACACTGACTTATGAAGCGGTGCATCAAACCACGCAAAACGGGCTAGGCCAATCAACTTGTGTGGGGATTGGTGGTGATCCGATTCATGGTATGAGTTTTATTGACTGTTTGGCGTTGTTTGAGAAAGACCCGCAAACTCAAGGCATTATTATGGTGGGTGAAATTGGTGGACAAGCCGAAGAAGATGCGGCTGAGTTTATCCAAGCGCATGTGACCAAGCCGGTGGTGGCTTATATTGCAGGCGTCACCGCGCCACCCGGAAAACGTATGGGACATGCTGGTGCGATTGTGAGCGGTGGTAAAGGCACGGCGGAAGCCAAGTTTGCGGCTTTAGAGGCCGCCGGTGTGACCGTGGTGCGGTCGCCAACCGAGATGGGATCGACACTTTTTGAACGACTAAATAAGGCTTAACGGTCTAGGGGGAATCATGTCGCACACGATCCAAGTTGTTATGGCTCAAATTGATCCATTAGTTGGCGATATTTCCGGCAATGTAGAACGTATGGTGCGGGCAGCTAATCAGGCCAAACAAGACCATAATGCCGACCTGGTGGTTTTCCCAGAAATGAGTTTATTGGGTTATCCACCTGAAGATTTATTGTTAAGAGATGGCTTATATCCACAAGTTCAAAAAGCGCTCAACTCACTTTGTGATCAAGTAAAAGACGTCGCAATGGTGGTCGGGTATCCTATGATGGACGCGCTGGGTGAACGTTTTAACATGGCGGCTTGGATTAGCGAGGGCATGATCCAAGCCAGTTATATGAAACAGCACCTACCAAATTATAATGTATTTGATGAGCAACGTTATTTTTCGGCGGGTAGCAAGCCTTGTGTGGTGGGTTTTAAAGGCGTGCAATTTGGCTTGGTTATCTGTGAAGACATCTGGAAACCGGGCCCGGCATTGCAGGCCGCTCAAGCTGGCGCTGAAGTAATTATTAACATTAATGCGTCGCCTTTTCACAGCGAAAAATATCAAGATCGCTTAATGGTGCTGCGTCGTCGTGTGGATGAAGTCAAGTTGCCGGTAATTTATGTCAACCAAGTAGGTGGGCAAGATGAATTAGTGTTTGATGGTGGCTCGTTTGCGATGTCGGCAGACGGTGAAGTTCAAGTTCAGGCGCCGGAGTTTACAAATGCGTTAACGTTAGTTCAGTTAGTGAAAAATAAAGATAAGGTTGAGATTATAGCCGGCTCGCAGGCTCCTTTGTACCAAGGGGAGGCACGCATATATGAAGCCATTAAACTCGGTATTCGCGATTATGTGCACAAAAATGGCTTTAAAGGTGTGTTATTGGGCTTGTCGGGCGGGATTGACTCGGCACTTACGCTGGCCTTAGCTGTGGATGCATTAGGCGCCGACCAGGTTGAAGCCGTAATGATGCCATTTCGCTATACTGCGCAAATCAGTATAGAGGATGCACAAGCCCAGGCTGAAACCATGCGTGTCAAGTATCACAGTATTCCTATCGAATCGCTTTATAGTGGTTTTGAAGCCAGTTTAGCGGAACGCTTTGAGGGTTACGATGCCGATCTTACCGAAGAAAACCTGCAAGCACGTATCCGTGGAACCTTATTAATGGCTTTGTCTAATAAACTCGGCAAGCTGGTATTGGCGACCAGTAATAAAAGCGAATCGGCGGTGGGTTATAGCACACTTTATGGTGATATGGTGGGGGGCTTTTCGCCGCTCAAAGACGTACCTAAAACGCTGGTTTACCGCTTAGCAGGTTATCGCAATCAACTCAATAAGGTCATTCCAAAACGTGTGATTACACGCCCACCATCAGCTGAGTTAAGACCGGATCAAATGGATCAGGACTCTTTACCTGATTATGATGTATTGGATGCGATTATTAAGGCTTATGTCGAAAAGGATCACACGCCGGCTGAAATTATCGCGTTGAATATCGCTAAAGCGGACGTGGTGTATCGAGTTATCGGCTTAATTAATCGCAGTGAATATAAACGCCGTCAGGCTGCGCCAGGTGTACGAATTTCGTTGCGTGCGTTTGGACGTGATCGGCGTTATCCGATCACCAGCGGTTATAGTGAATAACCAGGCCTGGTGGTGAGTTTGAAGCGAATTAATATAGAAGAACGCGTACATGTTGAGGTTTCAGTTAAAGCCCAAACGCTGAAACTCTGGCGCGGTCATAGAGTCGAAAAATATTATTTGATAAGTACGGCTCAAAAAGGGCCGGGTCAAGCCAAAGGTTCAAATCAAACCCCACTAGGTAAACATATTATTCGAGCCAAAATAGGTGATGGATTACCGGTAAATAGTGTGTTTGTGGCACGCCGACCAACCGGTGAAATTTATAATGATGAGTTGGCTAAATCGAACCCAAAGCGCGATTGGATTTTGACTCGTATTCTTTGGTTAAGCGGTTGTGAAAAAGGCCGTAATCGACTGGGTTCGGTGGATACGATGCAGCGTTATATTTACATTCATGCCACGCCTGATGCTGAACCTATGGGGCAAGCTTTGTCACACGGTTGTGTGCGTATGCGCAATCAAGATATGTTGGAGTTGTTCGAGCTTGTCTCAGTGGGCACAAGAGTTAACATTCACCTATGATTAATTATTTACTACGTTTGGGCCTGTCTTTATTGTTTATCACTTGGGTGGTGAGCAGTCTGGTTTTCCTACTTATCCATTTAGTTCCTGGTGATCCTGTTTCTGTCATGTTAGGCGACTGGGCGAGTCCGGCCGATGAACAGGCGTTACGCCATCAATTGGGTTTAGATCGGCCACTTTGGCAACAGTATATTCATTACTTTATGGGGCTGTTGCAGTTTGATTTAGGCACCTCATTATTCTTTCAGCAGCCGGTATCTGATTTGGTTTTAGAACGTTTACCTATGACCGCATATTTAGCCGTCATGGCGATGCTGATTGCGGTGTTGATCGCGTTTCCGTTAGGTATGTGGGCGGCGTTAAAATCCGGTCGGTGGCCAGATTACGCTTCGATGACGGTGGCGTTAGTCGGGGTTTCTATCCCTAATTTTTGGCTGGGGCCGATGTTGATTTTATTGTTTTCAATCAGTTTAGCTTGGCTGCCGGTCAGTGGGGCGGATCAACCTTGGGCTTGGGTGTTACCGGCGGTCACGTTGGGAACGGCGTTGGCGGCGATCTTAGCTAGGATGTTACGCGCCTCATTATTAGAAATTTTCCATGAAGATTATATCCGCACCGCCAGAGCAAAAGGTTTGTCCAATACCCGAGTATATGGCCTGCATGCTTTGCGTAATGCGCTGTTACCAGTGGTGACAATTATGGGTTTACAGCTGGGCACTTTATTAGGTGGCGCGGTGATAACCGAGGTGGTATTTGATTGGCCGGGTCTTGGTCAACTATTAGTTGATTCGATTCAGCGGCGTGATTACCCGGTGGTTCAAGCCTGTATTTTAATTATTAGTGTGGCCTATATCACAGTAAATGCACTTACAGAGCTAGTGTACGCCTGGTTAGATCCTAGAATTCGGTTGGCAAATTAATGACTAATAAGGTGACATGTTAGATGAAGTGGTTAAGTTTGCTAATTGTGCTGGCCTGGTTTGCGATGGCTTTTGGCGCCTTTTTAGTGGGCGAGTCCGCTAATTTAGTGGATTTGAACAAATTGCTAGCGATGCCTGATTGGCAGAGCTGGTTGGGCTATGACGAGCTAGGACGTCCATTGTTTGAGCGTTTATTGCTAGGTGCGCAAACCTCCTTATTTGTGGCCTTAGGGGTGGTGATTTTCTCAGCCTTAATTGGTACCAGTATCGGCATTTACAGCGGTTTTATGGGTGGCTGGGTAGATCGTGTCATTACCAAGGTAATTGATGTGTTTTTAGCTTTCCCAGGCTTGTTGCTTGCGATCGGTTTAGCGGCGGTATTAGGCCCAGGAATTGAGAATGTGATTTTTGCCTTAGTCGCTGTGGGTTGGGTGGGTTATGCACGTTTAGCGCGCGCTCAAACCTTAAGTTTACGTCACCGAGAACATATCCAAGCCGCCCGTGCCTTGGGTGTAAGTCAGCCGGTTATTTTATATCGACATTTATTGCCTTTGATTCTGGCGCCATTAGGGGTTGAGGCCACCTTTGGTTTTGCTGGTGCAGTGATCGCCGAAGCTGGTTTATCCTTCTTAGGGCTAGGTGTTCAGCCGCCCGATGCATCTTGGGGTAATATGATTCGCGAAGGCACACGTTATTTACTGGTCGCCCCGCATTTGGTGATTGTGCCGGGTGTTGCCCTCATGTTGGTGGTATTAGCGATTAATGTACTTGGCGATCGTGGGCGAGATCGTTTGGATGTCAAACAAAGCACGCCACATGTATAAGCACCAGGCCTGGTTTAAGGAAATCTTTTTATGTTAAAAATTCAAGGTAAAGCCATGTCATTGGGTAGCGTGATGATTGGTGTAAGTGGTTTAAGCTTAACCGTTCAAGAACGAGACTGGCTGCTTAATCCTATGGTGGCGGGTGTGATTTTATTTAGCCGCAATTTTGAGTCCCCCGAGCAACTAAAAGCCTTGTGTGATGAGATTCATGTATTACGTCACCCTAAACTATTAATCGCGGTTGATCATGAAGGCGGTCGGGTTCAACGTTTCCGTCAAGGTTTTACGCGTTTACCTCCCATGCGAGTTTTGGGTCAGCTTTATCAAAATTCAGCCGAAAAAGCGCTCAAAAAGGCGCATGAGTTGGGCTGGTTACTGGCGACCGAGCTTTTAGCCTGTGGTGTCGATTTCAGCTTTACACCGGTGGTCGATTTGGACTATGGTGAAAGTCACGTAATTGGTGATCGGGCTTTTTCGTCTGATCCAGTCATTACCGGAAAACTGGCGTTGCAAGTAAGTTTAGGTATGCGTGAGGCCGGCATGGCTTCGGTAGCCAAACATTTTCCTGGGCACGGTTTTGTTAAAGCGGATACACACCAAGAAATCGCGATTGATGAACGTCATTGGCCGCAAATCCAGCAACAGGATTTACAGCCTTTTTTGTCATTAATGTCGCATGGTTTGGAAGCGGTGATGCCGGCTCATGTACGTTATCCCAATGTGGATGATTTACCGGTGGGTTTTTCGCATTATTGGTTGCAAAAAGTGTTGCGTGAAGAATGCCATTTTGATGGCGCGATCATAAGTGATGATTTGGGAATGCACGCCGCAGCGGTGTATGGTTCGGTGGTTGAAAGAGTTAATATGGCCTTAAATGCGGGTTGTGATTTAGTGTTGGTTTGTAATGAGTTGGATCAAATCCCAGAAGTTTTAGCGCAAAGTATTCAACGCAGCTGCCCGATTTCTCACGCACGTTTAATTCGCTTACATGGGCGTGCTCAGATTTCGTATGATCGCTTGCATTATGAACCCCTCTGGCAAGCTTCGGCTAAAAATATCAGTCAACTTAGCGAGCAGTCCTTACAGAGTGCGTTGATTTAAAGGCCTCTTACAGAATATTTACTTCGGGCTCGAGGTGGATGCCAAACTTATGCATCACTTCGTTTTGCACCATTTGAGACAACTCAACAATTTCTTTACCTGTGGCACCGCCCAAATTTACCAAGACTAACGCATGTTTGTCAGATACGCCGGCACGACCGTGGCTGAGTGTATGTGCACCTGATTGCTCAATTAACCAAGCCGCCGGAATTTTATATTGGCCATCCAGCATTTTATGGTTAGGTATTTCGCCGTGTTCTTGTTGAATTTTCTCAAAGTATTCAGCCGATACAATTGGGTTTTCGAAAAAGCTGCCGGCGTTCCCGACTATATTTGGATCGGGCAAACGTTCTTGACGTAAGGCTACCACTGCATTAAAAACATCTAATGGTGTGATGCTGGTTAAATTCTGAGCTTGCAGATGGTTTTTTAAGGGTTCGTAAACCAAATTGGCCTGTCCGGAATGCAGTTTTCTTAAACGAAAAGTTACCCGGTGCACCAGCAAGCGATTTGTGAATTGACGTTTGAAAATACTGGTGCGATAACCAAATTCACAGTCGGCATTACGAAACTCTACTCGATGACCATCATATAAATCCAGGGCTTGAATGCGGGTGATCGTGTCGCGCGCTTCTGTGCCGTAAGCGCCGATGTTTTGTACGGGTGCGGCGCCAACGGTTCCCGGGATAAAAGCTAGGTTTTCGAGCCCCCACCAGTTTTGTTTGACTGTGTACTCAACAAGTTGATGCCAATTAACCCCCGCGCCAACCGACAGCCAAATACCATCATTATCCTCTTTGACGACCTTAATTTTATTAAAGCTGCAACGCACAATTACGCCTTCAATATCATGGGTAAATAAAATATTGCTCCCATCGCCCATAATTGTCCAAGGCATTGAGGCCAGCTTTAAATCGGACCGCAGCACGGGAATATCGCTTTGTTTATTGACCTCAACGTAATAGCGCGTTTTGGTTGCGATATTAAATGTATTGAGATGTGTAATTGGATAGTTGGCTTGAATGTGCATAGTTTTTGCTTAGTTTGCTATAATTTTTAAATTTGAATGAAGTCTTTAACGCCCATTGTGAGCTAACTTGCTCAGTTGGGTTAGCTTTTTTGCCAAAAACGTGATGTCGACATAGGTCGAGTAGGCCCAAATTATAAAGGAAAACGCATGAGTCTTTTGAAACTTTCCACACAATCTTGGTCATCCCAGACGGTGTTTATTATGGCCGCTGTCGGGTCGGCAGTTGGTTTAGGTAATATTTGGAAGTTTCCTTATATCGCGGGTGATAATGGCGGCGGTGCGTTTGTTTTGGTTTATTTGGCCTGTATTTTAATTATCGGCCTGCCAATTTTGCTATCCGAAATTGCGTTAGGTCGGACTGGGCAGGCCAATCCGGTGCAGGCGATGGCCAATGTAGCACATGAAAGTAATGCTTCACGGCTTTGGTCAGGATTGGGTTTCAACGGTGTGTTGGCTGGGTTGTTGATTCTGTCGTTTTACACCGTGATTGCAGGCATTGCAGTGGCCTATTTTGTCACCAGTGTTCAAGGGGCATTTGTTGATATCAGTAGCCAACAAGCACAAGAATTGTTTGAAGCAAAAGTGGCGAGCCCTTGGGAGCTTTTGTTTTGGCATAGTCTAGTAACGGTGTTTACGATTGTTATCGTTTCGAAAGGTATTCGCAGTGGTTTAGAGAAAGCGATTAACTTTATGATGCCGGGTTTATTGATCATTTTATTGGTGTTATTAGGTTATGCCACCACGACCGGTTTTTTTGGCGCGAGTGTGGCGTTTATGTTTACACCGGACTTTTCTAAGTTAAGCTGGGAAGCGGTATTAGTTGCGCTTGGTCATGCTTTTTTTACGCTTAGTATTGGGCTAGGTACGATGATGGCTTATGGTGCATATGTGAACCAAAATATGTCGATTGTCAAAGCCAGTGTTTGGATTGTGCTGATGGATACGCTGATTGCGATGATGGCAGGCCTGGTGATTTTTTCAGTCGTATTTGCGAATGACTTAGCGCCCGGGGCGGGGCCAGGTTTGTTGTTCCAAACCTTACCGATTGCCTTTGGTCAGATGGTGGGTGGCTGGTTTTTTGGCAGTTTGTTCTTTTTGTTAGTCGTGATGGCGGCTTTAAGCTCTGCCATTTCGTTAATTGAGCCAGCTGTTAGTTGGTTTGAGCAAAACTGGGGCTATTCACGCAAAAAATCGGCTTGGATGTTAGGATCGGTTGCTTGGTTAATCGGGCTGGGTACGGTGTTGTCGTTTAATTATTGGGAAGATATTAAACTATTAGGCGACCGTAATTTCTTTGCAACAGTCGACTTTTTAACCTCCAGCATCATGTTACCGTTGGGCGGGTTATTTATCGGTGTATTTGTGGCTTGGACAATGCGCGCGGATTTGAAGGCACAACAAATTGATTTGCAGCGCTGGGTGATGGCTTTATTTAACTTCAGTTTGCGTTATGTTACACCTTTCGCGATCATTTTGGTGTTTGCTTATAATCTGAGCCAAACTTATATTGTGCCAATCATGCTAATCAGTGTGGCAATCTATGTGGTTTATGTTTTGAGATTGCTTAGACTTAAGCGCGTGAAGGCAAATAGTATTTAAGAAAATATAGCCAGCTAGATGTTAGCTGGCTTGTTTGCTATTTTTACATGTACTGGTTGGTGACAAAACGATTCATTTCCATAAAACGCGCATTTAAATCACGCTGCAATTTATGAGAAGCACGCACAATCGCGCGCATGACATGATAAACGGCATGAGGGTGTGTTGCGATTAAACCTTCAAAATCAGCGCGGTTTAAAATAATGACTTCACTGTCTTTTCGACTTCTTAATGTCATCGAGTGAGGCTCACCATCAATAAAGCTCAATTCACCGGCTAACGAGCCTGGCGTTAAAGCGACCATAATGGTTTCATCTTTAGCCCCTAGGTTTTTAATGACATCAATTTTTCCAGATACAACCAGGTACAGTTGATCATCGGCTTCGCCTTCTTTAAATAAAACATCCTCTTTTTTGAGGCTTATTTTTTTACTAATATCCAATAACGCTTGGCATTCCGTGTCGGATAGGTCTGCACCTAAAACAGATTGTGAAAGCGTTAAGGTGTCGTGTGAACTCATTTGGGCACCTCGATTAACCCAGAATAAAATTCTGCGGGACTTAAAGGCCACTTATTCTAGGCGCGACTCGCCGGCCTTAGTCATTCTATGGCCAA
>NZ_JACUTY010000043.1 GCF_014859555.1 Thiomicrospira sp.
TTTTGTAAATTCACTTTTACTTGTTTTTGGGAACGGAAAACGGGACGCTACCCTTGGGAAAACGGGACGCTACCCTTTAGGGAAAACGGGACGCTACCCTTTGATTCTACCCTTCGATTTTAGTACATAGTTTAAGACTTAGTTGATTAAAGATTTAAGGCGGTCTTATTCGTTGTTAAAAGGAGTCGATAATGCTTGACCATCGCACATACAGTTTGCTGGCGCTGGGTTAATTTGTTAGCGTGTCGGTTGGTGCTTTTGATTGCGGTTGGCGTCATTGTGGTTCAGGCTTGGTCGGCACCAGGCCTGGTTGTAGCATTTTGCATCTTTTGTAGCAAGTTGCTACAATTATGATTCAAACCCAGATGGAGATTGAAATGGCTACGCAAAGTGTTCGATTAGATACCGAGTTAGTGGATAAGGCTGCGATTATGGCGAAAGCCCATCATCGTACTACGCCAAAACAAATTGAATATTGGGCGAAGATTGGCGAAATTATGGAAGATAACCCAGATTTGCCTTATGAGTTTGTGTCTCAAACTTTGATCGCGCAAGCTGAAAAAGAAGCCGGCATACTCGAGCCTTTTCATCTTGACTGATTCGGTTCAAATATTACAAACGCCAGCATTTAAAAAGGCCGTGAAAAAATGGCATGCTAATCAGCGTGCTGATCTAATGCAGGCAATTAAAGATTTAATCGCGAATCCCTTATTAGGTGAACGTAAAAAAGGCGATTTGCATTATCTTCGTGTCTACAAATTTAAAATGGCAAAGCAACTGGCTTTATTGGGCTACAGTTATGATGAGCAAGTTTGGGTGATCGAACTGCTCGCTTTGAGTTCACACGAAAATTTTTACCGAGAATTAAAGCAATAGGATAGGTTATGGATATTAAAGATTATATGCAGAATTTAGGGCAGGCGGCGCGTGCGGCTTCTCGGGTTTTAGTGACCGCGACCACCCAGCAGAAAGACCAGGCCTTGTTGGCGATGGCGGCGCAGTTGGAAGCGCAGGCTGAATTATTGAAAACCGAAAATGCAAAAGATTTAGAAGCCGGTAAAGCCAATGGTTTGGATGCGGCGATGTTGGATCGTTTGGCGATTGACGACAAGGCGATAAAGCAGATGGCGGAAGGGCTGCGTCAAATAGCTGGCCTAGTGGATCCGATTGGTGAAGTGACGGATTTACGTTATCGCCCATCCGGCATTCAGGTTGGCAAAATGCGCGTGCCTTTGGGCGTGGTGGGGATTATTTACGAATCACGCCCAAATGTGACCATTGATGCGGCGGCTTTGTGTTTGAAATCCGGTAATGCGGCGATTTTGCGCGGCGGTTCGGAAGCGGCGTTTTCAAATCGTGCATTGGCGGCCTGTATTCAAGCTGGGCTAGAGCAAGCTGGTTTGCCTAAAGCGGCGGTTCAAGTGGTTGAAACCACGGATCGCGAAGCGGTGGGCGAATTAATTGCGATGCCTAAATATGTCGATGTGATTATTCCACGCGGTGGCAAAGGTTTAATTGCGCGCATTAGTGAACATGCGCGTGTGCCAGTGATTAAACATTTGGATGGTATTTGTCATGTGTATATTGACGATGACGCCAACAAAGAGAAAGCAATTAAAGTCGCCTTTAATTCGAAAACCCATCGTTATGGCGTATGTAATGCGATGGAAACCTTGCTGGTGGCCGAATCAGTGGCGGCGGACATTTTGCCTGAGTTGGCTAAGTTGTATGCGGAAAAGTCGGTTGAATTGCGTGGTTGTGAAGTAACACGTCAAATTATTGAAGCCAAAGCCGCGACTAATGAAGATTGGGAAACCGAATATTTGGCGCCGATTTTATCCATTAAAGTGGTGGCGGGTATGCATGAAGCCATTGCGCATATTGATCTATACAGCTCTGGGCATACGGAATCCATTATTACCGAAAACTACACCAAAGCGCGACAGTTTATGGCGCAAGTTGATTCTAGTTCGGTGATGGTGAATGCCTCCACGCGTTTTGCGGATGGCTTTGAATATGGTTTGGGTGCGGAAATTGGCATCAGTACCGATAAATTCCATGCACGTGGCCCCGTTGGGCTGGAAGGTTTGACATCGCAAAAATACATTGTATTAGGTGATGGACATATTCGACAGTAATTGAAGAGTTGTGTTCTGAGCATGACTTTAACGTGACCACCAGGCCTGGTGGTTGCGATTTTATCCCGTTCTAAGTTGCTTTTGATAGGTTTGATTCACGCCAAGCAATTCTTTTTCTTTTGCGATGCAAATATCCAATAAACGTAGTAAAAAATCACTGAACAGCGGGCAGTCGAGGCGTTTCTGGGTGATGGTCTCGCGAATCTGACTGTAGGTGCCATGTAGCTGTTCGAGCTCAACGCCATAGAGGTAAAGTTTGTTGAGATTTAAATCTAAATAACGATCTAAACGCTGCGCACAACGCGTGGCTTCTACCTTTGACAAAATACTATCCACAATCGATCGATGTAGGTTCTGGAAACGTGGATCGCGAATCACTTTAAAAATTTCTTGGTGACGACTGGTCACTTTGTAATATTGGCACTGATCAGTGAAATGTTGAATCGCCACCTGATATTCAGACGGTATGCCGTGAGAATTGGAAGGTGAATACCAGTGAACTTCGGCTTTACTGATGACTTTAATAACACGCCCTTCGCCGCGTTGTTTAATCACTTGTAGGGATTCGCGTTGGGCACGACGTGTTTCTTGCTTTAAGGCTTGTTCAATACCGACCACTTGCCAGTTAAAGCGCTGCGGATCTTGATTCATTTTATAGTTTTCCACGACCTGAGGTTTGTCTAGAAACGCCAAGTAATCGCTATGGTTTGTATTGAACACGCGGAAGATGTGAATCATGATCCTTTAATTCCTAATTATTTTAATAGGTTAGTCATATTAACTTGCGCTAATAAGGCTTGGCTATTCAAATTTATTTATGTAAAACACGTGCGTATTTATACGAAACAAAAGGTTTTAAAGGGCGAATTGGCTTGATTGGAATTTAATTGGCATAAAGGCGTTTTAAGAGTTGAGCCGCCTGATTTATTTTTTGGAAGGTTTGGTTGTCGCCGCCCCGGTCTGGGTGGTGTATAAAACAGAGTTTTCGATATTGAAGATTCACTTGTTCTAGACTGATTTCGTCTTGTGTTGTGATTTCTAGTGTGAGTTTGGCCTGTTCAATTTCAGAGGGGCTGGCGGTTGATACGCCGGATAATTGTTTCCAAAATTGATTGAGCAAATCCACTACATCTTGAGTTTGGGTGTCGCGGTAATGTTGGTAGTCGAGATAATAACGTTTTAATGAATTATCACACGCTAAGTTAGTTTGGTCGGTATGCGTCATATCCAGGTCGGATTCGGGTTGAAAATGTATGTTTAGGCAATCAATCACCAGGCGACCGTGCCCGGCTTGCTGCCATTTATCCGCTAAACGATACAAAATATGAAACAACAAAAAGTGCGCCTGAAACAATTCAAGCGGCTCTAAGCTGGGGGTGAAAACCGCATAACCGACTTGGCTTAGTTGCTTTAAGAACGCATGTTCGGCCATGCCAGTTGGATGGCGGCTTAAAATGCTCAATAAATCGGTTTCTAGCTGGGGATCAATTGGCGGATTATCGGGTTCGGCCATGTTGCTCCCAATCTAGTAAATTTTGTTTAAGTTCGCTGCCCCAAGCATAGCCGCCGAGTTCGCCATTGCGACGAATCACACGGTGACAAGCAATATACCAGCTAATTGGATTCGCCCCCACCGCATTCGCCACCGCACGGCTGGCGGTAGGGCGGCCAATTTGTTGTGCAAGGCTTAGATAATCGGTGGTTTGACCAAATGGAATTTGTGTTATTGCTTGCCAAACCGTTTGCTGAAATGGGGTGCCTTGTGGGCAAAGTGTTATTGAATATTCAGCTTCACCAATTGCTTCGGCCACAGGCTGGGTGAGGGTCGAGTCGGTTTGGTATTGCACCGCAGCAAGCGGAAACGGCCTAAAATCACAGCGGCGCAAGCCCTGTTGATCCAACAATAGGTAAACCTCGCCAAAGCGGGTGCGGTGTTGGCCGTAGGTAAGAAGGGTGGACTCAGTCATTTGGTTAGTTTAAGTGACGCTGCCAGCGAATAAAAGTATAATGTGGCGTTTAATAATTAATGTACTAAACCTTGCTAAGGATCGTGTGTGCAAACTACCAGGCCTGGTGAACCAGCCGGACAATTAATTGGCGTATATGGCGGCACGTTTGATCCGATTCATTACGGTCATTTACGTCCGGCGCTGGATGTGTTGAATCAGCTTGAGTTGGATCACGTGCGGTTTATTCCTTGCTTTACCCCGGTGCATCGCGCGCATCCGCAGGTGTCTTCCGAGCAACGTTGCGAGATGATTGAATTAGCGATTGCGCGCCAGCCGAATTTCATTTTGGATAAACGTGAAATCGAGCGCCAAGGGCCATCGTTTATGGTGGATACTCTGCGCAGTTTAAAGCAGGATTTTCCTCAAGCCAGTTTGGTGCTGATGATGGGAACGGACGCGTTTGCGAAGTTTCTATCTTGGCATGAATGCGCCGCTATTTTAGAACTGGCTCACTTAGCGGTTATGCATCGGCCAAATGAACCTTTACCTAGCCAGGGAGCGTTGGCGCAGTTATTAGAAGCGCGATTGGTGACAAAACTGCCGAGTTCACCAATCGAACCCAACCAGCGCGCCGGACAGATTGTAGAAGTGGAAGTTACGCAATTAGATTTAAGCGCGACCCGATTACGCGAGCTGTTAAAAAACGGCCAACCGATTGACTATTTGATGCCGCCTAGCGTTATCGACTATATTAAACAACACCAACTTTATTTATAAGGAATCTGAATGGATTTGCAGCAAATTGAAAACATCGCCCTCAAGGCACTTGATGACGGTAAAGCACGAGATGTCCAAGTAATTGACGTGGCGGGTATCTCTAGTTTTACGGATCGTATGATTGTCGCCACTGGTACGTCTTCGACCCATGTGCGCTCATTGGGTAGCATGGTGGATCAGGCGTTTAAAGAAGCCGGTGATCCAAGCATGGGCATGGAAACTGGCCCCGAGCCGGATTGGGTTTTGATTGACCACGGTAACTTGATTGTGCATGTCATGACTGAAAAAGCGCGCGCTTATTATTCGATCGAAAAGTTGTGGAATATGAAACTCGAGGCGACGATGGAAGCCGATGCTGAACCAGCCGAAAAAACTGAAAAAACTGACTAAGATTCGAGCGGATTAATGCAGATTCACTTTATTGTTGTCGGCCAAAAAATGCCCAAATGGGTACAAGAAGGTTACAGTGAATATGCCAAACGCTTGCCTAAAGCTTGTGCGTTAAATTTAATAGAGTTGCCCATGTCGCAACGTGGCAAAACCAGCTCGGTGGATCAAAACAAACAAGAAGAAGCCAAACGCATTTTAGCGGCGATTCCAAAAGGCGCGCGTTTGGTAGTGTTGGATGAACACGGTCAACAACCAACCACGTTACAGTTATCAAAAAAGTTGGAAGACTGGCTAAGTGGTGGTCAAGATGTTGCGCTGGTTGTGGGTGGGCCGGATGGCTTAGAGGCCAGTTTGATTCAGCAGGCGGATTGGACTTGGAGTTTATCGAAACTGACTTTGCCGCACCCGTTGGTTCGGGTGCTGATTGCGGAACAAATTTATCGCGCTTGGTCGGTGATTCAAAACCACCCATACCATCGCGAGTAAATTTTGATCAAAGCTTAGTCACGTAACTGCGCGTCTAGGTGATCAACCATGTCCACCCAGTCGGCATCGTTTTGCCAGGCTTCTCGAATAAATTGGGCTTGAGATTCGTTCCAGAATTCAGCTTGATCCAAGGGTTGGTCGTCGCGGATGCGATGTTGACGAATGAACTTTTGGATCGCTGTTTCTGAGCTATCCAAGCCAAGTTGGTCAAACAAGGTAGAAAGCGTGTGCTGTGATGTGTCCATGTCGATTTCTCCATCAAATGTTGTTGAAAGTCACTTACTCATTATAGACAGCCTAAGCCTAAGAAAAATAGCCTTTTTTAGTTGACGTTACAAATAAAAAAGGTATAATCTCGCCATCCTTTCAGACCCTATTGTAAAACACTGGCTGAGTTGTGAATCTGACAACTTGTAAAACCCGGATTACTTTAGTTTTTAACAGAATTTTGGAGACACCACTGTGGCAAACTCAGCACAAGCACTAAAACGCGCTAAACAAGCCGAAAAACGTCGTCAGTTAAACGCATCACAGCGTTCAGACATGCGTACAGCTGTAAAAAAAGTATTAGTCGCGATTCAAGCGGGTGATAAAGCCGCTGCTAACGAATTGTTTCGTGCCGCACAAGCTAAGCTTGACGGTATGGCGCGTAAAGGCGTGATCGAAAAGAACAAAGCGGCGCGTTCAAAAAGCCGTATCAACGCTCGTATTAAAGCCCTAGCTTAATTTTAAGCTAGCTTTAAAAGTGTTGTGCCATCCTTAAGGATGGTTTAAAAGCCGTGTAGCAATATAAAAATATTGCACACGGCTTTTTTGTATTTAGAGCTATGGTATTATTTGGCCTTTATGTTTTTGGATAGGGTCTAGTGAAGCCAGTTTTAAAGTCATTTATTGTTTTTCCATTCTTGTTAATCAGTTTGTCGGCTTGTGTGCCATCCCACGTATGGATTAAGCAAGCTGATTTAATCTCTATCGAAACACGCCTTGCCCAAGTTGAAGAAGCCCTACATCAACAAACCATTCAGCAACAAGCCCAGTCCGATGTCCGATTTAAAAGTCAGCAGGCGGCCCAGCAGGAGTATCTTGAGGTTTTGCGTGCCGACCTGGCTAAATTGGATATTGGCAACCGTATTTATCAAACCGTAGACCCCATTAAGCTGGCAGAGCAAGAAGCTAATAACAACCAGCGTCAGGAAAAACAAACCAAAGATGATGGCTATATTTATGTGGGCGATAAGTTATTGGTCGGCGAAATTGAAACTGTACATATTATGCCCTCCGATATTCAGATGTTGGCGCGTATTGACAGTGGCGCGACGACTTCATCGTTAGATGCTCGTCACATCACGCGTTTTGAAAGGGATGGTAAAGACTGGGTTCGGTTTGATTTGGTAAACATACAAACCAACGACATAAAAACCATTGAGCGACCACTAGAACGCAATGCGCGTATTGTGCAGTCTAATACCGAAGAGCAAGAACGTCGTCCAGTGGTGTTGATGAGTTTAACGCTAGGAGATATTACTCAGATGGTGGAGTTTACCTTGTCGGATCGACAACATTTAACTTATGCCGTTTTAATTGGGCGCAATGTCATGAAAGACATTATTTTGGTGGATGTAGGCAAAAAAAATATCGCGCCACCTAAAATATCGACCCCATCGAACGGTGAGGATCAATAATGTCGCGACCTATTTTTTATGGCTTTATTTTTGCGCTGGTCTTGATTGGCATTATTACCGCTTGGATGCGTCACGATATAACCGGCATCCCATTAACCCCTGGTCAACAAACATCGGCTTGGTTGGTTGAAGCGAAAGTCTATTTTCGGGCGCAGGGTGATGAGCCAGTTTTGGCGAGTTTAAATTTACCGGGCCGCACACCTGGTTATAAATTGTATTTTGAACAAACCGCCTCACCGGGTTATGGGTTTTCGATTATTGATTCGGACAATGCGCGCCGAGGTGAATGGTCCAGACGCGAAGCCGAAGGCCAACAAACACTCTATTATAAAATTCAAATTGTTCCCGATCCCAACCCTGCAGCAGAATTAGAGCGCCCACCGGAGATCATTACAGAAGTGTTTTGGCGTGAGTCGGACCGGATTGCGGCCGAGAACTTGTTAGACGAAGCTTATCAGCGTTCCAGTACACCGCAAAGTTTAACGCGCGAAGTCATTAAGCTGGTAGCTGAGAGCAACCGAAACCAAAATTCGGAGCTGTTATTAGCCAATCATTCGCGCCCTCATTTGCTAGAGAAACTACTGAGTCATGCAGGTTTGAAGGCTAGAGTTGCGATGGCATTAGCGCTACAAGATGCACGACGTAATCAATCCTTAGTGCCAATGATAGAAATTTATGCAGATGATGAGTGGGTCGTTTTTGATCCCTTAACCGGGGTGCAAGGCTTGCCAACTAATATGATGTTTTGGCATCGGGATGGTGGCTCTCTGATTGATTTAATGGGCGCGTCAGGTGCACAGGTTAATTTTTCGATGTTGGAGCAAAAAGTACCGGCATTAGAGCTGGCGCGAGCGCAATCTGGCAATAGTGCGTTTGACTTGTTAAGTATTCACCACTTGCCGATTGAAGAACAAGGTGTATTTAAGTTGCTGTTACTATTGCCAGTAGGCGCGCTGATTACGGTTTTACTGCGCATAATTGTGGGCGTAAGAACTTCAGGAACTTTTATGCCCGTGTTGATTGCACTGGCTTTTTTACAAACATCACTCATACCAGGCCTGGTGAATTTTATTTCGATTGTGGCGATTGGGTTGTTACTTCGCAGCTATTTGTCGTCTCTAAATTTATTACTCGTGTCAAGAATCGCCACGATTATCGTGATTGTGGTGTTTATTGTCGGTCTGATGAGTTTGATTGGATATCAGTTGGGCTTTAATACCGGGATGACGGTGGCGTTTTTCCCTATCATTATTTTGGCTTGGACGATTGAACGTATGTCGATTTTATGGGAAGAAGATGGGCCTAAAGAAGTCCTGGTTCAAGGCGGCGGCAGTTTATTAGTTGCGGTGTTAGCTTACTTGGCAATGCAGTTGGAATATGTGGGTTATCTGAGTTTTAATTTCCCTGAACTTAACTTGGTGTTGGTTGCATTAATTATGCTGATGGGGCGTTACACCGGTTACCGTTTATTGGAGTTACGTCGGTTTCATGCAATGGGAACTAAGTAATGGCTTGGTGGATTCGTCCCAGCCAATTAAAAGCCCAAGGTATTATGGGAATGAATTGTCGTAACATAGACTTTATTTCGCAATACAATGATAGATGCTTATATCCATTAGTAGATAACAAACTTAAAACCAAGTTATTAGCCGAAGAATCAGAGGTGAAGTCGCCGAGTTTGCATGGTGTGATTCGCCAGCAGCATGAAGTTAAAAAAATCATGGGTTTTTTAACTGGTCTAGATGGTTTTGCGATTAAACCAGCGCGGGGCTCAGGCGGCAAGGGCATTTTGGTGATAGTAGGACGCGAAGGGGAAGACTTTTTACGCGCTTCCGGAAAAAAAATGAGTTTAGAAGATATTCAGCGTCATGTTACCAATATCTTAGCGGGCTTATATTCCTTAGCCGGTGCACCAGATACGGCGTTGATTGAAGGTTTGATTCGGGCTGATGACTTGTTCGCGAACTACTCATTTCAAGGTGTACCGGATATTCGTATTATTGTGTTTAAAGGTTATCCCGTGATGGCGATGTTACGTTTATCGACTCATCAGTCGGATGGCAAGGCCAATTTGCATCAGGGGGCGATTGGTGTGGGGTTAGATATGTGTTCCGGTCAAGCCGTGCATGCGGTGCAATTTGAGAGACGTTTAACTCATCACCCCGACACCGGTGCCGAGTTAAATCAAATACAAATCCCAGATTGGCCGGATTTGCTGAAACTGGCATCACGTTGTTATGAAATGACCGGACTGGGTTATTTGGGAGCCGATATTGTTTTAGATGCGGATCGCGGCCCGATGCTGCTTGAGTTAAATGCACGTCCGGGTCTGACTATTCAAGTCGCAAACGGCACAGGACTATTGCCTAGATTGCGGCATATAGAAACCCTGGATCAACCTAAAGCGACGCCCGAACAAAGGGTGGATTATGTGCAGGAATACTTTCGCGCGAAGCTGTTAATTTAGATTGCCCTGCAACCAAAACTTAGAACCACCAGGCCTGGTGGTTCTATTATCATCAAGTCGGACAAATCATTTGGCCGAGTTGTTGGGTCAGTTTAATGTTTTCTGAGTAATCGACAGGGCAATCAATAATCACCACACAATTATCTTGAATCGCTTTTTCCAAGGTCGGCAACAGTTCATCTGTATGTTCTATGCGATAACCCTTCGCACCAAACGCATCGGCAAATTTAACCAAGTCCGGGTTGTTAAAATGAATATTACTTTCGCGGCCAAATTCGTTGAGTTGTTTCCATTTAATCAAACCATATTCGCTGTCGTTCCAGACCAATATAATCAAGGCTAAATTGAGGCGAACCGCGGTTTCAATTTCTTGGCAGTTCATTAAGAAACCCGCATCACCGGTGACGGCGACCGCCACTTGGTCGGGTTTGGCGAGTTTGGCGGCGATCGCACCCGGCAGGGCAATGCCCATAGAAGCAAAACCGTTTGAAATAATGCAGGTGTTGGGCGCTTGAGCGTTATACATGCGCGCCATCCACATTTTATGCGCGCCCACATCACACACCACAATATCTTCATCACCCAGCGCGACACGCAAATCGTGAATGATTTTTTGCGGTTTCACCGGAAAGGTGTGGTCTTCGTCGTATTGATGAAACTCATATTCCATCATGCTTTTTAAGTTAGCTACGCCGCTGTGATCATGGCGATGACTGACGGAGGCGATGCTTTCCAGACTGCGGCCAATGTCACCTAAAACACCGGTTTCCACAATATAGTATTCGTCCACTTCAGCTGGGTGAGTATCGACATGGATGATTTTACAATCCGGATTATGATTCCAAAAAGCCGGTTGATATTCAACAATGTCGTAACCTACACATAACACCACATCCGCACGATCGACCCCACAGGCAACATAATCGTGCGCTTGCAAACCAATGGTGCCAATAGATAAATCGTGGCGGCAAGGAATCACGCCTTTGGCCATAAAGGTGGTGGCGACCGGAATATTGAGTTTAGCCGCAAATTCAATCAAGGCTTCGCTGGCCTTGGCACGAATGACACCATTACCCGCAATAATAACCGGGTGCTTGGCTTGCGATAACAGATCGGCGGCTTGGCGCACTTTTTCAAAATTCGGTGCAGGGGCGCTAGGGCTTTGGCGTTTTAGCGGTTTTTTATCAACTGGAATTTTGGCAATATCTTCAGGAAAATCGATAAAGCTACAGCCGGGTTTTTCAATTTCCGCTACTTTAAAGGCTTTGCGTACAATTTCGGGAATAATGTCGGGGCTGAGTATCTGAGTGCTGTATTTGGTGATGGGTTGAAATAAATTCACCAAATCCAGCACTTGATGACTTTCTTTATGTAGGCGAGTCGTCGCCGCTTGACCGGCAATCGCCACCACTGGCGCACGATCCATATTTGCATCGGCTACCCCAGTGACAAGATTGGTCGCACCTGGGCCTAAGGTGGATAAACATACGCCCGCTCGACCAGTTAATCGACCATAAACATCGGCCATAAAGGCACCACCTTGTTCGTGGCGAGTCAGGATAAACTGAATGTGGCTGTCTAAAAATGCGTCCATTAAATCCAGGTTTTCTTCACCCGGAATACCAAATACATATTCGACGTCCTCGTTTTCTAAGCACTTTACAAATAACTCAGCGGCTTTCATGTCAATCCTTTATTTTGAGGTGTGAGACTAGATTACTGATAAACGCTGATCGCTTCAAGCTATATAGTGAACGCATCAAATCATGTTCTGAGCAGAGGCTTCACCACCAGGCCTGGTTGTTTGGTAGAATTCGGCTTTAATAACCATTTAATAGTGATGACATTTTGAAGCGAATTATAAAAGCCACCGCCACCGTAGGCGGCATGACGATGATCTCCCGAGTGCTGGGATTTGTGCGCGATATGGTGATTGCACGTTTGTTCGGTGCTTCGGCGGGTGCGGATGCGTTTTTTGTCGCCTTTAAAATCCCCAACTTTTTTAGACGTTTGTTTGCCGAGGGCGCGTTTTCGCAAGCTTTTGTGCCAGTGTTGTCAGAAACCAAAGAAAAGGGCGGGCAAGCAGCGGTGCGCCATTTAGTCGGGGCGATTGCGTTCCGATTAGGTGCGGTATTGCTGGCATTAACACTATTTGGAGTGTTGGGCGCATCCTTGTGGATGACCGTATTTGCACCAGGGTTTCGTTCTGATCCAGAAAAATTTGCCTTGGCGACCGACATGTTACGCCTGACTTTTCCTTATTTAATGTTAATTTCGTTGGTCGCATTATCGTCGGCCTTAATGAATACCTATAACCGCTTTGCCGTGCCCGCGTTTACGCCGGTTTGGTTAAATTTGGTGTTGATTGGTTGTGCGATTTGGTTGTCGCCCATGTTAGACATTCCGGTGATGGCGTTGGCTTGGGGGGTGTTAATTGCGGGGGTGGTGCAGTTATTGTTTCACCTGCCTTTTTTATGGCAGATGGGTTTATTGCCCAAACCCACGTCTGCACCAGATAAAGGTGTAAATGAAGTCGGGCGTTTAATGATACCGGCTTTATTTGGTGTGTCGGTGGCGCAAATTAATTTATTGGTGGATACGATTTTGGCGTCGTTTCTAGTTACCGGTAGTGTGTCCTGGTTGTATTATTCTGACCGTTTAATGGAATTTCCATTAGGCGTGTTTGGCGTTGCCTTAGCCACGGTGGTATTGCCGGGTTTATCGAGAAAAGCCGCGCAGGCTGATTGGAGCGGATTTCAGCAAGACTTGGATTTTGCACTTAAATTGGTGGCGATTATCGCCGTACCAGCCATGTTAGGTTTGATGATTTTGGCACAACCGTTATTGGTTACCTTATTTTTCTATGGCGAGTTCAGTGCATTTGACGTGCAAATGGCGAGCCAAAGTTTGGTGGCTTACTCATTTGGTTTACTGGGTTTTATATTAGTTAAAGTGCTGGCGCCGGCATTTTATGCACGTAAAGACATGAAAACGCCAGTCAAAATCGCGGTGGTGGCGTTGGTGAGTAATATTATTTTAAATCTATTGCTAATCGGTCCGCTCGCCCATGCAGGTTTGGCTTTGGCGACCTCTTTGGCGGCTTTTGTTAATGCCAGTCTGTTGTATTACTTTTTGGTAAAACAGCAAGTGTTTACGCCGCAAAGTCCTTGGCGCGGCTTCAGTTTGCAAGTCGGGCTAGCGGTGCTTGCGATGAGTTTAGCAATTTGGTTTATCAACCCCGATCACCAGGCCTGGTTGTTGTTTGATGCCTGGCAGCGAGTGGGTTGGTTGTTTGGTTTGATTTTGGTTGCCATGGCCGTTTATGCACTTACTCTAATCATCTTTGGATTTCGCCCGCGCGCATTTTTTCAGTCTAAATCTGATCGTTAATTTTTTGATATAGCTTCGTTTAAAAATCGTAATTATGAAGAATGCTTTTGCATGAGTTATTGAATGATTGTTCAAAAAGGTGTTTAATCATTATTAAGAATTTTAAACGCAAGGCACGAGCCGTGCTCTAGATTGTAAAACACTCGGAGTTATTATGTTTTTTGGAGTGAGTCAAGCTCGGTTTAATCAAGTCAATCAAGATAATCATTTGGGCACCTCGATTAACCCCTGGTTGATTCTGGGTTAATCGAGGTGCCCTATTGCAAAAGGCCAGCGTCATTTTCTTGAAAATGGCGAGACCGCCATGAAACAGGGGCTGGTCAGTGTTAAAAAAATTGTGTCTTCGAGTGAGAAAATTACCGAAATTATCAGTTTAATTGATGCTATTGCTTTTCAAACCAACCTGCTCGCTCTTAATGCGTCAGTTGAGGCGGCAAGAGCCGGTGATCATGGTCGAGGCTTTGCGGTGGTGGCGGCTGAAGTGAGGGCGCTGTCGCAGAAATCGGCCGAAGCCGCTAATCGTATTAAGTTACTAGTTGACCAATCCGTATTACATTCAAAACAAGGGATGCAAGATATTCATCAACTTGAAGAAAGCTTAAACAATATAAAGGGGCAAGCAGCAAAAATGCGCGAAACCGTTGCCGAGATTAAAGATATTGCCTCCAGCTTAATTGAAAATGCAAAACAAGATCTGGACGAAAGTTCATCTTGGGCAAAACGTAGAAGTTTAGGGCTAAAATCACAGTAAAGATGAGAGCTAAGGAAATAGTGTTCTCAAAAACTCATTTTTGAGTTCGCAAAGCGAGGGTTGATTGGGTTGGGTTTTGCTATAACCCCTTAATCCATAGATGAGGTTAATTAACAGTTTAGATTGAATCTCTGGATCAAGATTGGGTGCAAGGTGACCCTCAGATCTTGCTCGTTCCAGTAAATGCATAAACTTTTGTTCAATTGCACTAAACTGTGCATGGACTTTTTCTAACACTTCCCCGTCGCTTTGCGGTGTTTCAAATAGCGTATTCACTAAAAAACATCCCTGCGGCGTTGAGTTTAAGTCGTTTAAAAAACAATTGAAAAATTCGTAAATCACTTCTTTTGCAGGTTTATCAGCATCTAAAATTGGATAAATGGCCTGTTGCAATTTCTCACAGTAAGTCTCTAGAGCCAGTAAAAAAAGGGTTCTCTTGTTACAAAAAGCCGAATATATACTCCCAGGCTTTAACCCAGTGGCCGTGATTAAATCTCCAATAGATGTAGCTTTGTAGCCCTTCTCCCAAAAAACCTGCATTGTGGTTTCTATTGCCGCTTGTTTATCAAACTCTCTAGGTCGTGCCAAGATTTACCTCCTTAATTCGTGTGTTTATTCTAAGCGATCGATCCAAAATAATCTATGTATTTGAATGATCGTTCAAATTCTGTTAGATTGTTGATTAATCGTTCAATAACAGGGAGAAGTTGATAGCGCTTCCTACAAATACAAAACAACAAGTGCCTAAAGATCAGTTGCAGATGATTGAAAAAATTGAGGAAGCCTTTGGGTTTGTGCCAAATATGATGGCGAAAATGCTCACCTCTGAACCCCTAACACAAGCTTATTTAGACTTAAATTCTTTGTTTGATCAGACGGGGTTTTCTTGTGAAGAAAAGCAGATTATTTTACTTGCAAATAGTCGTATAAACGGATGTCAATACTGCCTGGCTGCGCATAGAAAAATGGCACTTATGCATAAAGTTGATACCAATATTATCGATCAAGTATCACGCAGGGCGAAAAAATTGATAATCCAAAGTGGCAGGCTTTGGCCGAATTTACGGCTGAAATGGTGATCACAAGAGGGTTCCCCAAGAATGAAGCGCTTGTTAATTTCGTTGTAGACTTACGGAGTTAAAGAGGTGCCCAAATGTTTCACTAGGACTTATTATATGAAGACGACTAAAAATTTGTTTCTCGGCTCTTCAGTTGTACTGGGTGTCGGTTTACTTGTGAGTGCGTATTACTGGCCGGTTTTACATTGGTTATGGTTAGTATTGGGCGCTTATATTTTTGTGGGTACTTATGACTTGGTGCAGAAAAAACATACTTTACTGAGGTTGTATCCGGTAGTGGGCCATATCCGGTTTTTATTTGAGTCGATACGACCGGAAATCCAGCAGTATTTTGTTGAGGACGACACCAGCGGAATGCCTGTCAGCCGGGAGTTTCGTTCTTTGATATACCAAAGAGCAAAAGGCCAAAGAGACACCCGTCCATTTGGCACGGTTTTTGATACCTATCGGGTAGGTTATGAATGGGTTGAGCACTCTTTATCGCCTGTAGCTCAAGTGCCCAAGCCGACACGCGTTTCTATAGGTTCATCGAGATGCCGCCAGCCATATTCGGCTGCGCGGTTTAATATTTCGGCCATGAGTTATGGCGCACTGAGTCAGCACGCGATACGCGCCCTAAACAAGGGGGCAAAAATCGGAAACTTTAGTCATAACACCGGCGAGGGTGGGTTGAGTCCTTATCACTTAATGGAAGGGGGCGATCTTATTTGGCAAATTGGAACCGGATACTTTTCTTGCCGAACTAAGGAGGGTGGGTTCGACTCTAAATTATTTAGGGAGAAGGTTCTGAACCCTCAGGTCAAGATGGTAGAGATTAAATTATCTCAAGGCGCCAAACCAGGGCATGGCGGTATTCTTCCCGCGGTGAAGTTGACTAAAGAAATTGCCGAAATTCGTGTGGTTGAAATGGGTAAGGATGTGTTTTCGCCCTCGCACCACAGCGCATTTAATTCCCCACTTGGCTTAATCGAGTTTATCGAAGAGTTAAGAGAATTAAGTGAAGGAAAACCGATTGGGTTTAAATTAAGTATTGGCCGTTATTCCGACTTTATCGGTATTTGTAAAGCGATGAAACAAACTGGAATCACGCCTGACTTTATCACGATTGATGGAGGAGAAGGCGGAACCGGTGCCGCGCCGATTGAATTTACCAACTCGGTAGGGTCACCCTTACGAGAAGCGTTGCATTTTGTTCACTCAACGCTAATAGGGTTTGGTTTACGCTCGGAGATTAAATTGATTGCATCAGGCAAGGTTTTTTCAGCATTTCATGTCATGCGTGTTATGGCATTAGGTGCCGATCTTGTGAACTCGGCACGTGGAATGATGTTTGCATTAGGGTGCATTCAGTCGCGCCAGTGCCATAGCGATACCTGCCCGACAGGCATCGCTACTCAAGATCCTCGCCGTTATAAGGCGTTGGATATTGATGATAAGGCCGAACGAGTCGCTCGCTATCAAGCGTCTGTTTTGCATCATATGATGGAATTGGTTGCGGCACTCGGTATCGACTGCCCATCAAAGTTGAATCCTGCCTATCTCAAACGCAGGGTCGCGGCGAACCTTGTCATGTCTTATCAGCAACTCTACCCGGTCGTAGAAGAAGACTGTTTGTTGGAGAAAACAACGGTGCCTGAAAATCTGCTGACTGAATGGGAACAAGCCAATGCTTATCATTGGTGAAATAAATAAAGTTCTATAAAAAAGTTCTAACGTAAAAGTTTTTAAACTAAAGGAAGGATAGTTATGAAAGTTTTAATACTAAAACCCATCTTAGCCGGGATTATAGCTACAGCGGTGATGTCCGTGTTTGCAATGACAGTGCCCTCTATGATGAATATGCCACCGATGGATTTCGGCGTAATGCTGGGAGAGCAAAACCCATTGATGCCAATGCCTTACATGATGGGGTGGGTAATGCATTTTATTGTGGGGAGTGTACTGGCTTTAATTTATGCCTACATTTTTTTAAAGCGTCTACCGGGTCCAAGATGGTTTAGAGGCATTTTGTTTGCCATGCTGCCTTTTATTATTGCTCAATCGGTGATGATGCCGATGATGGGTAATGGGTTCTGGTCAGCGGGCGAAATGTCTATGCTTATAGCGAGTTTTATGGGGCATGTCGTGTTTGGGGTGGTGTTAGGTGCGACATGTAAAGGCGTTTAAGTTAACCTACAGCTTATAATCGCTTTGCCCGAGCTGGCAAAGCGATTATTGCTTCTTTATTGAGTCGCCTGACGAGACATAGATTGCAGTAGCGTTTTAATTTTAGCAGCAGATCCGCAGTTTAGGGCTGAGTTATGGCGTGCTGTTAAATAGTCGAGATCATTATAAGAGAGCCAGACCTGGTCTCTTTCATCCTGCCAAACGAGAGCTTTTAAAGGAAGGTCAATACCAAAGGTTTGTTGGCATTGCATAAGCGGCGTTCCGCCCTGTGCGTTGCCAAAAATAATTAATTGGGTTGGTCTTAACGTTTGACCTATGTTTTGTGCACCAGCGGCATGATCGATTTTAGCGAAAACCTTTAAATCCTTGCTTAATACAATTTGCTCAAATTTATCCATGGTCTGTGAAACGGAGTGTTGGCTTTTCACCGAAATAAGCCCTTGTTTATTTTGCGCATAACTGGCTTGACTGAACATAAAAAACATTAGGACAGGGACTAAGGTGGTGGTGAGTATATTTTGTTTCATGTGATAGTCCTTTTTTGAATGACTGTTCAAATATATTGGATAATATTAAACTTGTCAAATTTGAAATATCGCAAAACGAGCCCTGGTGGTTTGTTAAAATTGCGTTTTTGTTCCAGACGCTCAAAGAAGGACTAAAATGCAAAACCAACTTAAAAATGCCGATTAATGAATTAGCGGCGTTTTATGATGGTCTTGAAAAAGACGTTTACTTGGGCACCTCGATTAACCCCTGGTTGATTCTGCGGGACTTAAAAGGTCACTTAT
>NZ_JACUTY010000100.1 GCF_014859555.1 Thiomicrospira sp.
TGTAGGCTTTTTTCTGGCTGATACCAATCGATACCGGCGGTGCCATTGTATCGCGGATCATAGTTTGAACAATCCCGTTACGATGATAGAGAATTTGCGCATCATCACAAGATCAGCAAAGCTTAAACTGCAAATTTTACTTAGTTCTACCTTACCATAGCAATGAGCTCGGAACGAATGAAAGTACCAACAGACTTATTCGCCAATACCTTCCAAAAGGCGCCGCCTTTGAAAAGATATCGGATGAGATGTCCAACGGGTTGAAGATAAATTCAACACCCAACCCAGAAAGCGATTAAGGTTTAAAACACCCTATGAGATCTTCACCGTTCGGAGTTTAAGGGCGGGTGTTGCAATTGTTAGTTGAATTCAAGCGTATTAGTATCTTATTAAATAAGTAAAACTATTCATGGTATAGAAAAATTTTCTTTAAAAAGTGGAATAAAAATTAGTCCATAAACGCATAATAAAAATCACATCTTAATTTTTACAATACCAATGAGATACAAAGGAAAAAATAAATGCTTAAAAAATCAGCGATTAAATTAATGTGGTTACTTGCAAGCATCACTATTTCAATGCCGGCTTTTTCGGCCGCAAAAGATTCCCCTCTTCCAGAAACTTTTGCCGATAATAAAGTTGTCATACAGTTAAGTGATTACAACCCTCAGAAACAGCAACTTGTTTTAAATGTTACAGGCAATCTAATTAAGTACTTTGATGGTAAAGAAGTAGATATTGAGGTTGTTACTTTTGGTCCAGGTGTACGTTTACTTATGAAGGACAATCCCCATAGTCAACGAATTCAAGCCCTAATGGACGCGGGCGTACGTTTTTCTGTATGTGGAAACACATTAACAAACATGGAAAAGCAACTCGGTTATAGACCAGTTATAAGAGAGGGAGTTATGGAAGTGGAAGCAGGTGCTGGCCGCATTTTACAGTTAAACAAAGCGGGTTGGCAGGTACTTAAACCATGATAAAAGCCACAAGGGCTGACAGTACTGGAAAAAGGTAACGCAGACCAAGTCGTGCCACTGAACTTGTCTATTGCAATATCAAGGTTCCAGTTACTTTCGTGATAAATCACAAAAGAGATCAGTGAAAAATATAACTGGGCACCTCGATTAACCCCTGATGGAATTCAGCGTGATTTAGGTTACGTATGCTAAAAGCGAAGGTCTTCAATCTATGTGTAATGGTCAAGAGACACAACAACGAAGAGCTGGATAACTTGCCGTTGCCTAAAACCATTACGGGTTAATTGAATTCAAGGCGCCCTAAAATTAAATAACAATGAGGATTACTTATGCAAAACAAGAAATATGCCTTTAAAAAAACGACCATCCTACTAGCTTTAGTAGGCGCATTGACTTCACAATCCGTACACGCGACGAACTGGTTGATGCTCCAAGGAACGGAAGCCGATCATCAGGCGCCACGTGCTAACGTATGGGGCTTTGTACAAGCTGAATTTCAAAAAACTGATAATACCTTGCTCAAAGCGGGACCGGGTAAAGGTAGTGAAGCCGCATTTAACCAGATAGCACCACAGTTATCATCATCACAAAGTTTTAATATTCGTCGTGCCCGTATTGGGGTACGTGGCGCTAACTTTCCACTGGATAACAAAACCAATTATTTCCTTTTAGCTGAGTTTGGTAATAGCGGTATTACGACTGGTGACAACGCTTCACAAGGACAATTAACCGATGCCAGCGTAACCTTTAACCATATTAAAGGTGCCAGAGTGCGTGCCGGTTTATTTAAAACGCCTGGTTCAGAAGAATCTTTTCAGGGTATCGCAACTTTTAACTACATTAACTTTACCAATGCCACAGATCGTCTATTAATCGAACGTTCTTTTACAAATTCAAGTGACGAAAATTCTCGTAGCGGGCCTGTATCTGCTGTAAGAGATACAGGTATTCAGATATTTGATGCTTTCCGTATAGGCGAGTGGGAACACAGTTACGCCGTCATGTTGGGTAATGGTGGTGGATTAGCGACAACTAATCAAGATGATGATCTAGACACCTATGCTTATGCCTCAACTGAAAAGGTATTTGGTGGCACTACTGGCCCTAGACGTCAAGGCATGAAGTTCTTCGCTTGGACGCAGAATGGAAAGAGAACCATTGATAACGAGTCAGGTGTAAAACGTACGCGTAGTGGTCTCGGTACTACTTATTTTGATGGTAAATACCGTCTGGCTGCGGAATATATTACCGCCGAAGGTATGATTTACGGAGGAACAACAGGAGCTCGTACACCCGAAAACGGCGGAACATTCGTCGTTCAAAAAGAACAGAAGGCTGATGGTTACTATGTTGATTTAGGTTACCGTGTTATACCTAATCTAGAATTGAATATACGTTATGATCTACTAAATAGCGGCACGGCAATTGATGCGGCATCAGGCACTATTAATGATGCTGAGCGTCAATTTGTAACCACGACATTGGGTGCACAGTACTTTTTTAACAAGAAAACCTCAGTACGTGGTAACTATGAAATCCGCTCAATCGAAGCTCCAAATGCTCCAGAGGCAGCACCAGTGCATACTATCCTAGATGGTGTAGACAATCGCTTATCAGCGAGTATCACAATGGTTTTCTAGGTTAAGAGTAGGTTACTCTTTTTGTACTTTGGTCGTTGATCAACAATTTGCCCCTATTAATATCCTACAATAATAGGGGTTTTATCTGTAGCTTAACCTTTTTGTTTTAATTTTACTCATTTAAACCGCCCAACTATGCCTTAACAAGTAACCGCCCAGTGAACACACCATTAAACCTAGGTTTCGCACTCTAGAATAGGTGTCGAAGTGGACACCTCGTTATGACAACTCTGTTTTAATAAAACCGTCTCGTCGGCAATATACCTCTGATTTTAAAGCGTCCGGAACGTGTAAACAGCCCCTCCAGAATGACTTTTGTGTTACATTTTGTTTTAATTTAAACGCCTTAAATATTAAC
>NZ_JACUTY010000101.1 GCF_014859555.1 Thiomicrospira sp.
GGCGCGCGTCCGCAGTTTATTAAGGCCGGTTCGGTCAGTCGTGAGATTCTTCGCCAGCGTGAAGCGGGTGCGGATATTACCGAAGTCATTGTGCATACTGGGCAGCATTATGATGCCAATATGAGCGATGTGTTTTTTGAGGAAATGCAAATTCCTAAGCCGGATTATTTTCTCGGTATTGGCGGTAAAACCCATGGTGCGATGACCGGGCAGATGATCGAGAAAATTGAAGAAATCTTGGTGCAAGAAAAGCCGGATTGGGTGATGGTGTATGGCGATACTAACTCGACTTTAGCCGGTGCGATTGCCGCGTCTAAATTGCATATCAAGATTGCTCATGTTGAAGCTGGTTTGCGTTCGTTTAATATGCGTATGCCCGAAGAGGTCAACCGTATTTTGACAGACAGGATTAGTTCGATGTTGTTTTGTCCAACGCAAGCGGCGGTGGATAATTTGAATAAGGAAGGCATTGATAACTGGAAAACGGATGCTAAGGTTTTGTTGTCTGGCGATGTTATGCAGGATGGCGCGATGTTTTATCAGGCATTATCAGAGCAACCACCAGGCCTGGTGATTAAGGATGATTTTGTACTTTGCACGATCCACCGCGCTGAAAACACCGATGACCCCAAGCGTTTAAGCGCCATTTTTGAAGCTTTAAACGAAATAGCCGAAAACCAACAGGTGGTTTTGCCTTTACACCCACGCACTAAAAAGATTATTCAAGAATTACAAATCAATATCCAAAACCTAACCATTATCGACCCAGTGGGCTACCTCAATATGGTGTGGTTAATTGATCATTGTGCTTTTGTGATGACCGACAGCGGCGGACTGCAAAAAGAAGCTTACTTTTTTGCTAAACCTTGTATTACCTTGCGTGATGAAACCGAATGGGTCGAGTTGGTAGAGGCGGGCGCAAATGTTTTGGTGGGCGCGGATAAAACCAAAATCCTCGATGCTTTTAAAAACCATTCAAAATTTAACATTGAAAACTCAAAATTAGACCTGTACGGTGGTGGCAAAGCCAGCGAACGAATTGTATTGGAGTTGTTAAATGGTTGATTCAACAAAACAAAAAACATTTTGGTTGATTAACCAATATGCGTCCACGCCGGAAACCGGTATGGGAGGACGACATTTTTATTTGGCGAAAGAGTTGGCAAAACAAGGCCACACCGTTTATTTGATTGCGGCAAGTTATACTCATTTGTTGCGCAAACCTCCAGCTTTAAAGGATGAATACAAAATTGAAGATGTGGCTGGCTTTAAATTTGTGTGGGTCAAGGTGCCTGAATATGGTGATGCACATGACAAAAAACGCGTATTGAACTGGTTTAAGTTTGCATGGAAGCTATCAAAACTGCCCAAAGTGATTGTGGATAAGCCAGATGCGATTTTATTTAGCTCTCCATCTTTAATTCCTTTTCTTGGTGCGCAGCGTTTGGCCAGAAAATTTAACGCTAAGTTGGCGTTTGAAGTGCGTGATATTTGGCCACTGACATTAGTTGAGTTGGGTGGCTATTCGCCTAAACATCCTTTTATCCGTTTGATGCAGTGGATGGAGGATAAAGCCTACCGTGACTCTGATGTGGTTTTGTCAAATTTGCCAAATGCTGTTGAGCACATGGTGCAACGAGGTATGGATAAGGCTAAGTTTAGCTGGATTCCAAATGGCTTTGATTTGGACGAGGTTTCGCAAACTCAGCCAATTGCGGAGAGTGTGATAAACAGCTTGCCAAAAGATAAATTCATTGTGGGTTATGCGGGAACACTGGGTGTTGCCAATGCACTGGATACCTTGATTGAAGCGGCAGAGATTCTAAAAGATCAAACCGATATTGCTTTCGTATTAGTGGGTGGTGGCAAAGAAAAACCATGCCTGGTGGAAAAGGCACAATCCTTAAACAATGTGATTTTTATCGAACCTATTAAAAAAGCTCAAATTCAAACTATGTTGAAACAGTTTGATGTGTGTTTTATTGGTTGGCGAAATGAATCGATTTATAGATTTGGTATTGCGCCGAATAAATTGCCAGAGTATATGATGTCTGCAAAACCTATTGTTCACTCATATTCCGGTAGTTTTGATTTTGTAGTTAAGGCTGATGCAGGTATTTCCGTTCCACCTGAAAACCCACAGGCTGTAGCCGAAGCGGTTTTAAAGCTAAAAGCCATGTCAACTCAAGAACGTACCGAGTTAGGTCAAAACGGCCGAAACTATGCCATTCAAAATCACGATTATGCAAAACTGGCTGAAAAGTTGGCCAAGGTGTTGAGTGAGTGAAACGCGTATTTGATGTGTCGCTAATTTTATTAACCCTGCTGCTGTTGCCGTTTTTGGTAGTGCTAGCGGTGTTGGTTCGGGCCAAGTTGGGTGCGCCGGTTTTGTTTAAGCAGGTTCGACCAGACCCGACGAGTAGTCAATTTAAGATGCCTGATCATTGCTTTTTTTTAGCAAATTGTTATAATTGGCTCAACATAACCGCCACGCCTATCGAAGAAGCGCAACCTTGGCGGTTTTTTATTGCCTCTAAAACCGTGTCTTATGCCTGAAGTTTATCGTAAGGCGGCGCTTAGTTTTGAACAGCAACTTGCTTTGCTTAAACAGCGCGGCATGGCTTTTAATGATGATTCTACCGCCCTCTCTTATCTATCATCTATTAATTATTATCGTTTAAGTAGCTACTGGTTTCCGTTTCGTGTGCACGATAGTTTGGGGCAACGAAGTCATCAGTTTGTTGATGGTACGCACTTTGATGAAGTTTTGCGTTTGTATGAGTTTGATCGCCAACTTCGTGTCCTTGTGCTGGATGGATTAGAGCGCATTGAGGTTGCGATTCGTACTCAAATGACTTATCACATGGCTCACACTTATGGTCCATTTGG
>NZ_JACUTY010000102.1 GCF_014859555.1 Thiomicrospira sp.
TAAGTTAATAACTCATCCAACTGATTCAATATTTTCTGCGCTCTTGGGTAACCAACCCAGCGAGGAGAGCGAATAATATTTATGCGTTCCTCATTGCTCAATTCAAGCAGTTCTTTGGTCTTAGGTGTGAGATGTTCAAAACTCATAGCATTTCATCCAAATCATCAAAAGGTCGAACGACTTTAACTGGCTTTGTAGCGTCTGACTCGGGCACCATATTATTTAGCTTAGGTTCTGGTTGCTTTGATGCCAAAGGAGACATCGACGTTGGTTTCTTGCGCTCTTTGTTACGTCTGGCTCTCTTAGTTTCACGCGCTGCTTTTTCCTCAATTTCTCTCATACGACCAATCATCGAAAATATTTGACTCTCATCTTGTCGGCCACTTCGTTCTTCTTTGAGCTTGGCTTGCGCCGCCCGAAGCTCCCATACACTGATCGGAGGATAAGCTGTATTACGATAGTGAACCGGATAATAATCGCCATCATTCGGGTCATAGAACCAAATCAAACTAATATCCCGTGGATCTCTTCTAAAAACAAACTTTCGCTTTATGCTTGGTTTTTCTGGATCTGGAGCATTTATCCAACGCCGCAAAACATCCGCATAATACTGCACATCATCAATCACCACGCCTTCACGCTGAATCGTACGTTCGACAAACGGCAAAAAGTCTAATCTAAACTGGCGCGGGTTAATCAACTTAGCAGGCAATCCTTTGCCAGGATTGTGATCATCACCCAATATTCCTTTTTTAAACTTTTCCAATGGTGACATGCCCAAGGAAGAGTGCTCCCTATTGTGGTAAACGCCCACGATATAAACCGTTAGCCATTCCTCAAGTTCAGACAAAGTTAAAACAGCATTTTTCTCACTGTCATAGTTTCCCTTTTCGAAAATATTTGAAAAAGTTGCACCGGATACACCTTTTAACTCTTCCGCCAGAGTACCTAGGTAACGCTCAACGTGCGCACCGTAATTGGGTCTAGCTACTGGTCTCCATTCGATATTAATGCCATATTGGTCACAGGCACGCTGAATCAGCTTTCCTCGAAACTCTTTCGCATTATCCATGTGAATTGTATCCGGGATGCCCCAGCACGGCCATTCACCGTTTACGTTGTACTTGGCTAACCAGTCTTCTTTCGGCAAAACAGCATGAGAAATTGCTAAGCCTGTTATTAAGGCCGAAGGTGAGTCAAAACCAACCCTAAAACCCAATACCATTCTTGAGAACACATCAAAAACCACTGTTATCCATGGCCTACCGACCGGACGACGCCAGTGATCATCACAGAGTTGAATATCTAGGCGTGTATGGTCAATTTGGACAAAGGATAAAGGCCAATCCGCACCTGGAAATGAACCTCGAATAGGGCTGTAATTTTCTGCTGCCTCTTTTTTACCTTCCCGTATCCTCAGAAGATCCTTTGGATGCTCTTTACTGATCCATTTACGAATCGTATTGCAATGCGGTGCTTTGAGACCTAGCTCATGACATTGACGAGCCACTTCACGGCACACTTTAGCAATCGACTTTTTCTGCGCCGTCTTATATTCCGTATTAACGATTCTTTTAACTAATTCAGCAACATCTTTATTGAGCGTTGTTTTATCTTTGTCCGAACGCTTAGCACGTAACAGGTCAGTAACCTTGCCATTTGACTCATAGCGTTTAATCCAATTATAGACAGTTGTAACCGAGCACTCATATTCAGCCGCACGCTGAGAAACCATTTCACGAGTACGACCTTTAACCAATAAGGGCTTAATAATTTCAAATCGTTTCATCGCTTCATCCCAAAGATGGTCAGGGATGAGTTTTAAATCACTTACCGGTTTGAGCTCTTGTTGTGTACAGCCCTCAATGTCAAATATTAAAACTTGCTTCATTACCTTGGTTTTTGGGTGAATGAGCACAGCATTGTTTAAATCATTTACCTGGCGAATGAAATACTCCTCACCTTCATAAACAACTTTCTCGCCGACATCTAATCTTAATGAACCGTTATGAAACATCTTAATAATCCTTTAAGGTTTCCAGTAAATGGGTGTATTCATATTAATCCGCTCGGAAGAGAGATCACAACGAATCTGTCTCGTACCCACTAAATACCAAAGTGTCGGTAACAGTGCCGCTCTATCCCACTCACTTGAAGCTAACAACTCCAGCAATGCACTTGGCGTAGATTTCTTGAGCTCTTTTAATTTATCGTCTAACAACGACATATCACCTTCGCGTTGAGCACCTTGGCGGATGTAAGGCAGCAAAAACCTAGCGTTTTCGAGCAAAGGAGTGCGAATTTCAACTTCGGACATAATCTTGAACTTCCATCCACGCTGTTTGGCGTATCGAAGATTAGCTTTAAGCTTCGGTTTTAACTTATCCCAGTCTTGTTTCAAGTCGGATCGATATTTAACTTCAACCAAGACCGTTTCTACGCCGAATTTAGTCTTTCGCTTGAATAGAACATCAGGAAAGTTCGAGCGAGGCTTGCCGTCTTGATCAACCCAGTTAACCTCAACAGGTTGAACTTCAAAGCCAGTTATCTTCTTATCAAATTCAAGAATTGTGATAAAATCTCGCTCTAATGTAGATTCAAACATCGCTTTTTCGTCGGACTTAGCAGACGCGTAAATCCCAGTGACGTTTCGATAGTTTTTTGGAACAGTTCTGACAGGCATAAATAAAATCCAGTTCAAATTAGCGGTGTGGCTCAGCCACAACATTGTTTCAATTTTACACTCAGTACAGTTTAAGGATGTAATAAATTAAATGGATACACCACCTGAGTACAATTTAAAGATGGAAACCACATAAATGATCAAAGATGTCATGACGCGCTCAAACAGGGATGCGATTCAGCGTTTT
>NZ_JACUTY010000044.1 GCF_014859555.1 Thiomicrospira sp.
CAGCTAGCCCATTTACGACACGTAAAAGAAACTTTAATTTATATCACTGGTCTTGGACTTATTTAAAAGTTTCTGCTAAACGACTTGTTAGGGCTGGGGTTATTCAAGACTCGGATCATGAGTTTATTTTGAAGGAATTAAGACGTTATTTTGATGGGCATTCAAAACTAACAAACTTCACGAATATGGGTGGTAAAGAATGGAAAGAAGCCGTTCAAAAATGCAGAGATACAGGGAGAGATGCTAAGCTACCTAAAGCGTGTACAGATGTTCTGGTCAAGGCTTATAAACAAGAAGAAAAGGATATCGCACTTCAGCTTACTGATAATAACACTAAGGGTTGTCACATAAGGCTTGATGGAATTAAAGACGATCGGGAAGAAGAGCTTCTCAAGATGCTTTCAAAAGACAGAATTGTAGAAACCTCATTGATTATTAATCAAAATAAGAATTGGAAATTTGGAATCAGGGTTGATTTTTATAAGCTGGAGATTGAGTGTTTCACAAACGTTGTTATTGAAAAGGGGAAAGCTCAAGCTCAAACAACATCGTTATTAAGTCTAATGCAAAATGCTGGTTATACATCGCAGATTTTGGTCAATGCTTACTATGCTAGAAACAAAACGCCAAATCTTGATAGTATTTCACTCCAAAATCTTATTGAAGAAAAAAACTCTAAGATGATATCTACCTATTCGACAGTGAATAAGGATATGGGAGAAGAGGTCAAATATTTTCAACTAAAAACAAAAGATTTGTTGGGAGCAGAGTTTATGGCTCCAATCAAGTTTGTTCAAAGAATTGAGGATATAGCGGAACGGTTTTTAGAGCATGTCATGTTCAATATTGAACAAAAATAAGCAAGCTTTTGAACAAAGTTGCTGAAAGTTGTTTGTTATTGGGTAAAGAAAGAAGGTGTTGCGGCAAGTCGTATAGTATTAGTAAAATTACGTACTCATAACCCGAAGGTCGTAGTGTAATCCCTCGCTACCAATAATAAAAGCCTGATTTTTCATAGAGTTACAGCTCTTTAGAATCGGGCTTTTTTATTGTCCAAATTTTACCAGTGTGGGGGAAATTGTGGGTACTTAGTGCTAGTTAAGCTAGGTTATTGACTGGCGTAGAAGTAGTTTAATGTGAAGTTTATAGCTTGCCAGTCTTTGTTGGGAGTAGTGGATCAAGCACCAGGCCTGGTTGCTTGTTATTAGCTTCTTGAGAAGGTAGCGGCGGCAGATTCTTCGCGCTTTTTGTTGGCCATCTCGATTTCTTTGGTTTGGATAAAGTAGACGATTTTACGACGGTCATCTTCTGTCACATCTTCAAACTCTAAGGCGACTTGGTTAATGTTGCCTTTTAGGGATATTTTCACAACTTTGCAGCGAACTAGAATAGGTGCTTCTTCAGCTAAAGGTTTTAGCAGTAAGTCTACCTTGTCATCATTGCTAATCTTTTCTGGTATATCAAAAGCTAGGCCACCGGCACTGATGTTCACCATCCGCTGGGGAATGCTGTGGGTAAGCTGGTCTTGATCCATGGTTTGCAAAAAGAAGTTCACTTTGCTGTTAATGGCGGTTAATACAGCCGACAAAATGCTGCTCTTGGTACCAATTTGACTAATGAGTTCATTAATCTGCTCGTCCAGCTCGCCCAAGTTTTCCATAAAATATTTTTCTATGTAATTGGCATCGGGATTTGCTGGTAGAGGGTTCTGTTGAGCTTCTTTGCTGGGGATGATGCGATAACTGCATGGCAGCATGGCATCAATACGAAAAAAGGAACGTTGTTCTTTAGACATGTTAAATCTCTTGTAAGGCTTTATATTGTTGTTTTAGTATAAATGTTTTGGTTGTAAAGTTTTGAGCAATTAGCGTGCCTAAGCTTTGCCTAATGTGGCTTTGTGGCCGCCAGACTGTTTCTTAACTCCGCTGGCATTGTAGAGGCTGACAGGCGTGGCGGAGTGGTCTGTAAACAAATTGGTTAGTTGGGCATTTATATTATCTAAGGCTTGGATGGTAATGCCATTGCGCATATTTAAGTTTTTGCAGCTTTCAGCGAGTTCAATGATTTTAATGAGCGTTTGTTGGGTTGGCTGAGGCTGGCTTACAAAGTTAGAATGACTCGCGAGTTCGTTTAAGTTGGACGGTAGGCCAAATTGAGCTTCGATTTCTAGAACGAGTTGATTAATGTTTTCTGATGCAGTTTGTTTTTTTGGTAAAAGGCTGACAAGCGCTTCGATATCATGCTGTTGGAGTTGTTGGGATTCGTTTTCTAGGATAGTTTGAAAAGCGGTGAGCTTTTCAAACAGTTCATGTAGATGGAGGGTAAGGTCATGTGGATGAACTGTTTGAGACATGATAAAGCTTTACCTTGGGAAAGTTTAAGCTTTGGCAAAAAGCATTTCCGTTTTAATTAACTTGTCGGCGATTTTTGCCGCATCAACTTTGTACGTGCCATCAGAAATAGCTTGTTTAAGTTCGGCAATGCGAGATTCGTTGCTTACGTTAGCAGAGGCCGCACGTTTTTCAAGTTCACGCAATTGCGCAGACATGGAGGTTAATGTGACTCTATCTGTTTGCGGTTTACCGTTGCTTTCTAGGGTCGAGCCTTGACTAGCGGCGGCTTTGTCTTGTGTTTTGTATGTTTCATTAGCTCTTGAATTAGCTAAATTGTTCTGTATGTTCTTGATATCCATGATTTTACCCTCATGCTTTAAACGCTATTGTAGCAGTATTACTTTCGTTCCTGAAATAGATAACGGCAACAAATTAAAAAACTTTAATGTATTTTTTTAATATTTGGTTAATCGTTACGGAACCTCTACGGTGTTTGGAGCAATTACTATGCCGATTACGACAATGTCAGAGTTAATATTTTTTACCGACACTCGATCTTGTTGCAACCCATTTTCAAGTGCAATACCGGTGGTCTTGATTTCAATGCCACCTATTCGTGTGACCAAGATGACTTCGTCTTTTTCCATGACCCAGTAAGGGATATCCAGCATTTGTAATGTTATAACGCGGTTGGCTGGGATGGCGCGTTTAGCACGCATACCAACCACATTATCAAGTGATTGCATGGAGCCACGACGAATTTCATTTAAAGGTACCAGTTTCAACTCAACGTTAGCTTTATTTATAACGGCTTGACGTAAGATTCCTTGAGTTGAAACGATTGCAGGTAGTTTGCCGTCAATATTGACCGATACAAACACACGCCAAGAAGGGGTGTTGCAGTTGACGCTGACGGTTAAGCGGCCATGAATTTGGTGGGGGTCGCGCTGACTGAGTTCGAGTGGCACGTTGCATTGCGCAAGTGTGAGTGTGGAAGGTAAGCTTCTTACGTCTATCTTGGCTTCATGGATTTGTTGGTCTATGTTTTGCTTTACATGTTCGTAAACCAGTTCGTGAATTATTTCTAACGACTGATTTTGTGACATAGCTAGGCCTCCCCACAATAATGAGAGGCCGCTGATCAGTCCAATAAGATAAGATTTGCATAACGTATGGCGCATAAAATTAAGTAGACAACATAGTTGAAGTGGGATTAAGTTCTACACTTTAGGCTGGGTTCTAAGGTATATTGTTCCGATAGTTCGGATTGGAATGGAACATTGTAATATAAGGTGGCTTTAAGATGTCGAATTTTCTAAAAAGTGTTGATCAACGTACCTCGTTGGCGGGTATGAATCGCATGGAGTTGTTGCTGTTTAATATTCAAGGTAAGCAGTTGTTTGGCATCAATGTTTTTAAAGTTCGTGAGGTCATTCGCACGCCTGACATTTCCCCTGTGCCTAAGTCAGATCCGCGGGTAGTGGGTGTATCCGATATTCGCGGTCAAACCATGCCGATGATTGATTTGGCACAAGCCTTGGATTTGCCGCCAATTCCGCGTGATAAGTTAGCGGATAGCTTAACGATTGTTACCGAGTTTAACAGTTCGGTGCAGGGCTTTCTGGTGGAGGATGTGGATCGTATTGTTCATATGCGATGGGAAGATATTTTGCCGCCACCCGACTCCTTGAGTCATGTTAATTATTTAACCGGTATTACGCGTGCAAAAGGTGTGATCGTCGAGATTGTTGACGTGGAGAAGGTGTTGGCCGAAGTGTCTGGTATGCCGGGTGTGATGTCGGACGAATTTGTTGAACACAACATCGATAAAACCCAAGGCCACGGTTATTTTATATTGGGTGCCGACGATTCAACCGTCGCGAGAACGCAACTTATAAGTGTGTTGGATAAGTTGGGTATAAAACATCTTATTGTCAATAACGGTCGTAAAGCGCTTGATTTATTAAGGACGTGGGCGGATGAAGCCGATGAGGGTGTCGCCCCACCAGTTAGTGAAAAAGTGTTAATGGTTATTTCGGATATTGAAATGCCTGAAATGGATGGTTATACCCTCACCACCAGTATTCGTAAGGATGAGCGTTTAAAAGATTTGTATGTGATTTTAAATTCGTCGTTAAGCGGTGGTTTTAATGACAAGTTGACCGAAAAAGTGGGTGCCAATAAGTTCTTGTCTAAATGGCACTCAGAAGAGTTGGCGAGAGAGATTATCAAACGTATTGACGAAGTGGAATCGGTTCATGCAGCTGAGTAATGTTGGAAAGCTAAGTTTTTTTCGCTTAAGTATTCATGGTTTGATGCTATTAATGCTTTGGTTGGGCGCGGTGATGTTTGCGCAAGCGGATAGTCGTTGTGTGGCGGTAACGGGAGTGGCCTCTATGGATGGGGTTGAGCGTGCTTATGCTCGTCAGATGGCGATTCGTAATGGTTTAGAACTAGCGAGTATGCAGAACAATTTACATATCTCGGCTCGGTCAGACACTGAAAATTTCCAGCTAAAAAATCAAGCCAGTCGTTTTACCTCGCGCAGTAAAATTCAGCGTTTCGGTATTATGGGTGAATATGCGGATGATGAATTAAAACAATATGAAGTTGAGCTAAATGTTTGTTTAACCGAAGACCCAAGTGCTTGCGGGCATGCATTTGGTGTGCATTATCAAAACCGTGTGGTGATTGCGCCAGCGGTCATAGAAAACAGTCGTGAAGCCAATGATATTTCAAATTTAATCACCGGCTATCAAAACGAGTTGTATCGTCGTCTTAAAGAATCCGGTTATAACAATTTAGATATGATTGATTATGCCCAGTCGATTCAACCAGGTAATTTGGTGACACCAAATTTGGATCCAGAGGTTTTGCGGCCAATTCAAGATCAAACCGGTGGTCAATTTTTGTTAATGTCGGTCGTGCGTTCAGCCGCAGCACAAAGTGAAAATAAAGCCTTTATGGACAGTGTGCGGCGTTTTTACGATTTCGATTCAAAAAAGAATCGCCGTTATGTTGAGATTGATTGGTATCTAATTGATCTTAATAAACACCGTATTGTTAAGCAGCAGCGAGAAGGTTTTGAAGTGCGTGGAGATGTGCGAGTCGGGCGTGATCGCCCGTTTGGTACGGCGGCGTTTTTTAAAACCGATACTGGGCAAGCCTTTCATGCTATTTTGAATCAGCAGAGTGAACAGCTTTATAATCACTTAAATTGCGAATTGCTCGAAACCGAAATTATTGATGTGCGTAACGGTGAATATGTATTGTTTTTATCCGCCGAGTCGGGTGTGCAAGTGGGTGATCAGTTGTCGGTTTATCAACGTGTTGGTAATCCGGTACGTTTTCAGGGGCGCAACCTAGGGGTAGACGAAACCCCAGCTGGCTTCTTAAAAATTACGCGTATTTTGCCCAAGTTCGCAGTGGGTGAGTTGGTCGCCCAAAATGGTCGAGTTCAAATAGGCGATGTGGTTCGTTCTTGGTAAGGTGTTTACCAAGTCGTTTATTTCCAATTAGCCGTTAAAGCTCAACCACCAGGCCTGGTGGTTGAGCTTTAACGGCATTCTGTTTTATTTCTTTAATTAAATTCCTTTTCTTTTTTGCTTTACCTCCAGGTTGGCATTCGGATTGCTTTTACTTTTTTACAGGTAAAAACAAGGAAGGCTTTCATGTCTAATTCAATATTTGGTATTCACGAACAAGCGCTGCATGTGCGCAAGGATCGATCAGAAGTATTGGCCAATAACTTGGCGAATGCGGATACGCCTAACTATAAGGCACGTGATATTGATTTTCGTAAAGCCATTCATGAAGCACAAGGCATGGAAGATCGTCGTTTTAAGCCAGATATGCAACGTACAAATTCGCGTCATATAGAAGGCTTTGCCGAGATCACGACGGGTGATTACCTGCGTTACCGCATGCCAACGCAACCTTCTTTAGATGGCAACACGGTCGAAACACACATTGAGAAGGCAAAATTTGCCGAAAACGCGATGCAGTATCAGGCCACCTTAGAGTTTATTGATAGTCGTATTAAAGGGATCAGCGGCGCGCTGAGAGGTGAATAATCATGTCATTGTTTAATATTTTAGATATTTCCGGTACTGGCATGCACACCCAAACGGTGCGTTTGAATACCGTAGCCTCCAATATGGCCAACGTCGACAGCATTAGTTCGAATGCGGAGGATACCTATCGTTCTAAGCAGCCGGTATTTCAAACCATTTTAGATCAGCGTACCGGTGAGCCAAAAGGTGGGGTCAGGATTAAAGAAATCGTTGAAAGCCAGGCACCGTTAAAAATGGAATACAGTCCGAACCATCCGATGGCCAATGAAGATGGCTATATTTATCGCCCGAATGTAAATGTGGTGGAAGAAATGGCCAACATGATGTCGGCTTCTAAAACCTACGAAACCAATGTCGAGGTTTTAAACACCTCAAAACAACTGTTACTGCGCACCATTCAGTTGGGCAAATAGGAGATAACGTATGAGCACGATTCCGAGTAGTACCGACTTTATGAGTGCGATGCAAAATAAAAGCACTTCGGCCAGCCAATTTGCACCACAAGATCAAATGGGGCAAAGAGAGTTTTTGATGTTGTTGAGCACGCAAATGATGAACCAGGATCCGACCAAGCCAATGGATCCTAGCAGCTTCGTAACTGACCTAACCCAGATGAGTCAGCTTGAAGCGACTCAGCAGTTGAACAAATCGGTTACCTCCATGACGGCTGGTTTCCAAAACCTACAGATCATGCAAGCCGCTGGTCTGGTAGGGCGTGCGGTGGTGGCCGAGGGTGATGCGTTTAATCATAACGATGAGTTCGAAAGTCACTTCCGTCTCGATACGGATGAGCCTTTATCGGATGTCAAGATTGTGATTAGTAATCAAAACGGTGTGGTGCGCGAAATGGAAGCGATGGGCACCTTGAACAAGGGTGAAACCGCAGTGAAGTGGGACGGTCTCAATGATGACGGAGGCGCGGCCAAAAGCGGAACCTATGACATCACCGCTTATGGTTATGATGAAGAAGGCAATATCAAAGGAATTAAAACGGTCGTTTCGACCAGCGTCTACAGTGTCGCTATTAATGCTGATGGTTCGTTAAAGCTAACCTTATCAACGGGTGAAAAAGTTGATATGTCGGCTGTACGAGAAATTGGTTAAGACTTGAGAAGGAGAACATCATGTCTGCATATGATCTAAATGCTTTAAGTGGAATTAACGCGTCCTCGCAAGGGTTGGGCGTTATCTCAAACAACTTGGCCAACTCGCAAACCATTGGTTTTAAAAGTGGTCGTGCTGAATTTGCCGATATGTTTTCCGGTGCTCAAAAATCACCGGGCAACGGCGTGCGTGTCGAAGCGATCACACAAAGTTTTGAACAGGGTACCATTACCGCTACTGGCCGTGAACTTGATTTGGCGTTAGATGGTGAAGGTTTCTTTATCCTGAACGACCAAACCGGCAAATACGGCAATGTGTATACCCGAAACGGTTCATTTAAGTTGGATAAAGAAGGCTTTATGACCGACCAGGCCGGTAACAAGGTTATGGGTTACACCTTAAATGAAGCGCTTTCAAAAGAATTGAATCCGGTTTTTAACACCACCTTGTCGGCCATCAACTTGATGGAGTTAAATAAAACGCCACGCGCTACGGATGAGATGTCGTACGACATTAACTTGGATGGACAGCAGAAGTACAATGTTGATCCGTTTGATGTTAATCCGACCGCGACGGTGGGTTCAACCGATAACTTATTGAAGCTTACCAAGCCAGAAGCGCAAGGTGTAGGGCCATTTGGTGGTTTCCCTGATTTCTCAACCCAAAAAACCATTCATGACACCTTGGGCGGCGAGCACCGTTTAACTTCTAACTTCTATAAACGCGATGTAGTGGAAGCGGTGGTAGGTCTGTCTTCGTTCCAGGAGTCTTATAATGGCTACTCAAATGCCTTAGTAAACTATAACAATGCGGTGGATGATGGTTTGGTTGGTGCGGACTTATTGCCCTACGAAACCGCATTAGAAACAAATTACGATGCGTTGCAGCAGAAAATAGCTGATGATTTCGCTTTAGCTGATCCATTAGGTTCCGGTGTTGCATTAACGGGTGCGATTGGTGATCCAGCTGCAACCATTGCCGGGAACGCGGCAGCCATTTATGCCGATTATCAGACCGAGATTCAATTTCGTAAAGATAACAACCTAAATGACCTGGGTGAAAAGTACACCAGTTGGATTGTGCAGTATACGGTAGAAGATTTTGATATTGATACCGGAGAATGGGTCACCAGTGGTCATCGTTATGATCAGGATAATGGTGTCGAAACCAACGAAGCTGGGATTATTTTTGAACTGCGTTTTGATACTAATGGTAACTTGTTACAAACCCGTCAACCAGCCGATCGTAGTGACCCTTCAGGTGAAAATCTAGGTCTCGATATGGAGCCTACCTCTCGTGAACTAAGCCCGCTTGACTGGGTGGAAGTGTCGGGTCGTAAAGGTAAATTGGATTGGGTGATTGATAGCCCAAAAACAGGTGCAACCGATCCATTAGGTGCGCAAGATCCAACGACGTTACAGTTAGCAATTGATGTCGACTTTTCCGATATGACGATGTTCTCAGGTGATTACACCTTACGTGGTGTGACGCAAAACGGTTACCGTATTGGTGATTTAGTGGGCTTAACCACAGGGCGTGATGGGGTGATTGAAGCGCGTTATTCAAACGGCCGCTCGATTCCGGTGGCGCAGTTAGCCGTGGCAAACTTTAATGACCTTAACGCACTCGAAAAATTGGGTGGTCAAATGTATGCCGAATCCTTTGGTTCAGGGCCAGCCATGATTGGCAAAGCTCAGTCCGGTGGTATGGGGACGATTAACGCAGGCTCACTTGAGTATTCCAACGTGGATACGGCCGGTGAATTGGTAAAAATGATTCAGACTCAGCGTACTTACCAAGCCAGTGCGCAGGTGTTGTCTACTTCGCAGGAATTGACACGTACCATCTTGAACCTATAAAGCTCGTTTTTAGATTATTGTTTTCTGGTCTTGCCGGCAATTAACTTAGTTAATTGCCGGCTTTTTTGTTATTGCGGCAAAGTTTGCCTTGGATTCGCGGCCATTTTAAATTGTTACGTGACCTTTTGGTCTAAATCAGCGAAAATACACGCCTTTTAGGATTTGAGGCCGGTTTGTTGATACGCCAAGACTTTTATTTTCATTTGCCAGATAACTTGATTGCGCAACAACCCGCTTCCCAACGCCGTGCCAGTCGGTTATTGGTGTTGGATTCGCAAGGTGACTGTCAAGATCAACAGTTTGTCGATTTACTGGGCTTTATTCAGCCCAACGATTTGTTGGTATTTAACAATACCCGTGTGATTCCGGCGCGATTGTTTGGTGAAAAAGCCAGCGGTGGCAAAGTTGAGTTACTGATTGAACGAATTGTGGATCAGCAACGAGTGTTATGTCATATTCGCGCAAGCAAGTCGCCTAAAGCTGGAGCGAAATTAAAGATTGAGCAGGCATTTGAGGTTGAAGTGTTAGGGCGGCAAGGGGCCTTGTTTGAGGTGCAATTTGAACCTTCGAAAACCCCGCTGGAATGGTTAGAAATTTATGGTCATATGCCATTGCCGCCTTATATTGAACGTGCGGATCGGCCAGAAGATAAAGAACGTTATCAAACCGTGTACAGCACTCGACCTGGTGCGGTGGCGGCCCCCACAGCGGGATTGCATTTTGACCAAGCCATGTTGGATGCAATTCAGGCCAAAGGCGCGAAATTAGGTTTTGTGACTTTGCATGTCGGAGCCGGCACCTTTAAACCAGTGCAGGTAGATAATATTGCCGAACATATCATGCATTCTGAATGGATTGAAGTTACACCAGGTCTGGTGGAGCAAGTAAAACAAACGCGTGCAAAAGGTGGGCGTGTGATTGCGGTCGGCACCACCAGCGTACGTTGTTTAGAAACCGCGTCTAAAACCGGTGAATTACAAGCCTGCAGTGGTGAAACCGATATTTTTATTACACCCGGTTATGAGTTTAAGCAGGTTGATGTGTTATTAACCAACTTTCATTTGCCCGAATCGACCTTGATTATGCTGGTCAGTGCGTTGGCGGGTTATGAACAAACCATGGCGGCTTATCGCCACGCGGTAGAACAACAATACCGTTTTTTCAGTTATGGCGATGCCATGCTGGTGTTTAAAAAAACGCATTAAACCACGAACAACACGAAGTTCACGAAGGCAAGTTAATGGGTAGCAAACCACCAGGCCTGGTGGTTGAAGAATAGAGAGTTTTCTTTGTTGGTGGTCTTCGTGAACCTCGTGGTTAAATAAATTGGAAATAACATGCAATTTGAATTAGATAATCAAGATGGTCGTGCGCGTCGTGGGCGTTTAAAGTTTGCGCGTGGCACGGTGGAAACCCCAGCATTTATGCCGGTGGGCACTTATGGAACGGTTAAAGGTATGACGCCTGAAGAACTGGTGGAAACCGGTGCGCAGATTATTTTGGGCAATACCTTTCATTTAGCGATTCGCCCCGGCACCGACATTATTAAACTGCACGGTGATTTGCACGACTTTATGCATTGGAAAGGCCCGATTTTAACCGACTCCGGTGGTTTTCAGGTGTTCAGCCTAGGTAAAATGCGCAAGATTAGCGAACAAGGCGTGTTGTTTAGCAATCCGGTGAATGGCTCTAAAATTTTCATGGGGCCGGAAGAATCTATGCAAATTCAGCGTGATTTAGGTGCCGACATTGTAATGATCTTCGACGAATGCACACCTTATCCGGCCACTCATATGGAAGCCGATGTATCGATGCGTTTATCGTTACGCTGGGCCAAGCGTTCCAAACAGGCCCACGGCGATAACCCGGCGGCGTTATTCGGTATTGTGCAGGGCGGCATGTATGAAGACTTACGTCAAGAATCGGCTCAAAAATTGCAAGAGATCGGATTTGATGGTTATGCGATTGGCGGTTTGTCGGTAGGTGAGCCGAAAGAAGACATGTTGCGTGTGTTAGAGGCGACCGAACCGCATTTGCCGAAAGATCGGCCGCGTTATTTAATGGGGGTAGGCAAACCTGAAGATATTGTCGAAGCGGTCCGCCGTGGCATCGATATGTTTGATTGTGTAATCCCAACACGTAACGCACGCAACGGTTTCTTGTTTACACACACTGGCGTGGTGAAAATTCGTAACGCGGTGCACAAAACCAGTTTGGCGCCAATTGATGCCCAGTGCGATTGTTATACCTGCAAAAATTACACGCGTTCGTATTTACACCATTTAGATAAGTGCGGCGAAATTCAGGGGGCACGTTTAAATACCATCCATAACCTACATTATTATCAAGCTTTAATGCAGGATTTACGCGACGCAATCAGCGAGCAGCGTTTAGACGGATTTGTGTCTGAGTTCTACGCCGCACGTGGTTTAGAGGTTCCGAGCTTGTAAAGCTTCGAATTATTTACCAAGAAGAACATGACGAATGCTAAGGATTTATTGCGTAAAATCATAAGCATTCAGGTTAAATGAGTGGGTTGAATAATTGTTGTGAACCTGGTGGCTCATCAACAAACCACCAGGCCTGGTGAAAAAAGCTGATTTTTAAATCCGCTTATGCCAAAATACCGCGACACAATTTTTTTAATACAGGGAGTAGGGAATATGAGCTTTTTTATTAGTGATGCGATGGCTGAGGGTGCGGCTTCTTCTGGTGGTGCAGGATGGGAAGGATTGATTCCCCTGGTTTTACTATTTGTAATTTTCTACTTTTTGCTTATCCGTCCACAACAGAAAAAAGTCAAAGAGCATCGCAAGCTGGTAAGCGAAATCGCCAAAGGTGACGAAATCATTACGTATGGTGGTATCGGCGGCAAGATTCGTGAGTTAGACGAAGCGTTTTGTGATCTTGAAATTGCGCCCAACGTAGTGGTAAAAGTGGATCGTCAGAATATTGCCCGTCTGTTGCCAAAAGGCACCCTAAAAGGCACAGCGAATAATGAAAAGAAAGATCAAGCCGAAACCGATAGCGAAGCTTAATCAATAAGGTCAATAAAGGGGCTAAGGCCCCTTTTTTAATGATGAAACAAAATCTTAGCGGCCATTTAAAAGGCAAATCACATGTTTGAATCTCAACGTAATATTATTAATAATCGCTTTCCAGCTTGGAAATACCTACTGCTGATCACGGTGGTGGTTTTGGGTTTAACCTATTCCATGCCTAACCTGTTTGGTGACGATCCGGCTGTACAGATATCGCCAGTGCAAGTTGGTCAGTTTGATCAACATACCACTCAGGCGATTGAAGCGCGCCTGACTGAAGCCGGTCTGGTGCCTAAAACCTTAGAGTTTGATGGCAACCAATACCTGCTGCGCTTTAGTGATGTCGAAGCACAGTTGCAAGCGAATGATGTATTACGTGAGTTATTCGAACGCCAAGCGGTGGTCGCCTTAAACTTGGCACCAGCGACGCCGGCTTGGCTAAGAGCCTTGGGTGGTCAGCCGATGTATTTGGGACTGGACTTGCGTGGCGGGGTTCACTTCTTAATGGACGTCGACATGGATGCCGCTGTTGAAGGCGCTTATCGTCGATACAATGATGAAATTCGTAACCTGTTACGTGATGCACGTGTACGTTACCAGTCGGTCGATTATCAAGATGAAACGCTTCGAGTGGTTTTTAGAGGCGTGGATGCACGTGATCAAGGTTTGGTCGAACTTGAAAAAGAATACGCCAACGAGCTACAAATTCAGTCGTTCGATGATAACGATCAAGCCGTTATTTCGTTGCGTTTATCCAACAGCGTGATTGCCGAAACCAAAAAGTTTGCTTTACAACAAAACATTACCACCTTACGTAACCGTATTAATGAGTTGGGTGTGGCCGAACCAGTGATTCAGCAGCAAGGTGATCGCCGCATTGTCGTCCAGTTGCCAGGTGTGCAAGATACCGCACGTGCGAAAGAGATTTTGGGCGCCACCGCGACACTTGAGTTCCGTTTAGTTGATGAACGCGGCGATGCCGAGCGTGCGCAACGTACCGGTGTTGCGCCCGGCCAGTCGCAACTTTATCAATTCCGTGACGGTCGTCCAATTCTATTGCAACGCAGTGTAATTGTAACTGGTGACAGCGTAATTAATGCGCAATCAGGTATTGATGCCCAAGCCGGTTCTTCGCAAGTCAGTGTCACCTTGGATGGCGCAGGCGGACGTCGCATGTTGGAGACCACGCGTGGCAATATCGGTAATCGTATGGCCGTGGTGTTTATCGAAAGTCGTATTGATACGGTCGAAGAAAATGGTGAGATGGTTAAAAAACGCGTGGTAACACGCGATGTCATTAACGCCGCGGTGATTCGTGATCAGTTCGCGAACCGTTTTCAAATAACCGGCTTAGCCAGCTCTCAAGAAGCGCAAAATCTATCGCTATTGTTGCGAGCGGGGGCGTTGGCGGCACCGATGGAGATTGTAGAAGAGCGCACAGTTGGCCCGAGTTTGGGGCAAGACAATATTGATCAAGGCTTAATGTCGGTGCTGGTAGGTTTCATCCTGGTACTAATTATTATGGGTTTCCGTTATAAAACCTTTGGCATGATCGCAAATATGGCGCTAGTTTTAAACTTAGTATTGATCGTGGCGGTGTTGTCGTTAATGCAAGCCACCTTAACCTTGCCCGGCATTGCAGGAATTGTGCTTACGGTAGGTATGGCGGTGGATGCCAATGTACTGATTTTTGAGCGTATAAGAGAGGAACTCAAAAACAGTTCGATTCAAACCGCGATTCATGCGGGTTATGAAAAAGCCTTTATTACGATTGCCGATGCGAATATTACAACCTTGTTGGCGGCGATCGTGTTGTTTAGTTTTGGCACTGGGCCAATTAAAGGCTTTGCGATTACCTTAACCATCGGCATTATTACCTCAATGTTTACCGCCATTTTAGGAACACGTGCAATCGTAAATTGGATTTACGGTAATAAACGTGTTTCGAAATTGTCTATTTAGGAGCTCAGCATGACAAAAGAACAAACGACCGCTCAGGCTTCCGTTGATTTAGGCAAAATCAATTTTATGAAAGTGCGCACACCGGCGGTGATTTTATCGTTGGTGTTAATTATAGGCTCATTGGTTGGGCTTTGGTATAAAGGCCTAAACCTGGGGGTGGACTTTACCGGCGGCACCATTATTGAATTATCTTACCCAAATGGTGCCGAGTTAAATACATTACGTAATCAGCTGGTTGAGGCGGGTTATGAACAAGCGCAAGTGCAACATTTCGGTTCATCACGCGAAGTTTTGATTCGTATTGCACCCCGCGATGATATGGCCTCGGCCACCTTGAGTAACGAGGTAATGGCATCTTTGCGAGCCGCAAGTGATGAGATCTTTGAATTGCGGCGTGTCGAGTTTGTTGGGCCCCAGGTTGGGGAGGAGCTAACCTCGGACGGGGCACTGGCGGTATTGTATGCCTTAATCGGGATTTTGATTTACGTGGCATTACGCTTCGAATTCCGTTTTTCATTGGGTGCGATTGCCGCCTTGGTTCACGATGTTGTCATTACAGTTGGGGTGTTTGCTTGGACGCAAATCCAGTTTGATTTAACCGTGTTAGCGGCCTTACTGGCAATTATTGGTTACTCGCTGAACGATACCATCGTGGTGTTTGACCGCGTCAGAGAAAACTTCCGGACGGTACGTGAAGGCTCGCCATCAGAGGTCACTAATAAGGCGTTAAATGATATGTTATCGCGTACCTTGATGACCTCCTTAACGACCTTAATGGTATTGGTTGCGTTGTTTTTCTTGGGTGGTGAAATTATTCATGGTTTTGCCACTGCCTTAATTATTGGTGTCATCGTGGGGACTTATTCCTCAGTTTATGTCGCGAGCAATGTCGCCTTAATGCTCGGTGTGTCGAAGCAAGATTTGATGCCACCAGTTAAAGCCGATGATAATTCTGAAGAAAAAGAAGATGAGTTGCAACGTGCGTTTTTAGAAGCAGAAGCCAAACGTAAATTGCAGGATTAAGCGAGTAAATAAATGCCATGTCGTTAATTTTAGAAAAAAACAAACGCCGCACCTTTGCGATTATCTCGCACCCGGATGCGGGTAAAACCACGGTCACTGAAAAGTTATTGCTATATGGTGGTGCGATTCAGATGGCGGGGGCCGTTAAAAGTCGTAAAACCGACCGTGGCGCGACTTCTGACTGGATGAAAATGGAGCAAGAGCGCGGTATTTCGGTGGCTTCATCGGTGATGCAGTTTCCTTATCAAGGTGTGATGATGAACTTGCTCGATACACCCGGCCATGAAGACTTTTCTGAAGATACCTATCGCGTATTAACCGCGGTGGATTCGGCCTTAATGGTGATTGACGTCGCCAAAGGCGTTGAGGATCGAACCATTAAGTTGATGGAAGTCTGTCGTTTGCGTGACACGCCAATTTTGACTTTTATTAACAAAATGGATCGGGAAGGTAAAGAGCCGATTGAGTTGCTGGATGAAGTTGAAGACATTCTAAAAATCAAATGTGCGCCGATGACTTGGCCGATTGGTATGGGTAAACGTTTTAAAGGCATTTATCACCTTTACAACGATACCGTGCGCCTGTTTGCCCAAGCGGACGGCCAACGTGCGGGTGCGGGCGAGCTATTGGAAGGTTTGGATAACCCACGTTTAGATGAAGTACTTGGCACGCAAGCACAAGAGTTGCGTGATGAAATCGAATTGGTGCGGGGCGCAAGTCATGAATTCGATTTGGATGCCTTTTTGAACGGAAAAATAACCCCGGTGTTCTTTGGTTCAGCGGTCAATAATTTTGGCTTGCAGGAGTTATTGGACGGGTTTGCGATGCATGCGCCACCGCCCAAAGGCCGCGAAACTGAAACGCGTTTTGTGGACGCCGCCGAAGAGAAAATGACCGGCTTTGTGTTTAAAATTCAAGCTAATATGGATCCGGCTCACCGAGACCGTGTGGCGTTTATGCGCATTGTATCGGGCAAATATGAGGCTGGTAAAAAACTTAAACACGTGCGTATTGGTAAAGATGTCAAAATCTCTAAAGCTATCACCTTTTTAGCCAATAAACGCGAACAGGCTGAAGTGGCGTATCCGGGCGACATTATTGGCTTACACAATCACGGCACAATTAAAATTGGCGATACCTTTACCGAGGGCGAAGACCTAAAGTTCACCGGTATCCCAAACTTTGCGCCCGAGTTGTTCCGTCGCGCCCAGTTAAAAGATCCGATGAAAATGAAAGCCTTACAAAAAGGCTTAACTCAGCTTTCAGAAGAAGGTGCCACCCAGCTTTATCGCCCAATTAACAATAACGACCTAATTTTAGGTGCGGTTGGTGTACTGCAGTTTGAAGTGGTCGCTCAACGTTTAGCAGATGAATACAAAGTCGCTTGCCAGTTTGAACCAGTGAGTGTGGCCACCGCGCGCTGGGTGTTGGGCGACAAGGCCGAAATTGCTAAGTTTTTAGATAAAGTCACGGATAACGTGGCTTATGATGCGGCGGATCAACTGGTCTACATTGCACCAACGCGGGTAAATTTACAATTAACCGAAGAACGTTGGCCGAACCTAAAGTTCACCGCCACCCGCGAGCATTA